>NZ_JABXEP010000171.1:0-16553 GCF_013372605.1 Myxococcus sp. AM009 | reverse complement strand
CCCTGGCGCCTCCCGCCTACGCTGGACGCGTTGGCCCCAGCGGCCCCCACCTTGGAGGCACCATGAGGAATCCTGTCGCGTATGCGTGGACGGCATGGCGGATGGCTCGGGCCCTCCGCCACCCGGAGAAACTCCAGGACGTCCTGGGTCTGGCCCCGGTGCTCGCGCCCCCCATGGCGATGCGGCGGCTGGTGGAGCGGCTGATGCGCCACGCCCCCGCGGCCCAGGCCTTCATTGAACGCCCGCGCATGGGCCCGCTCCCACTGGCCACGCTGCGCGCCCTGCCCGAGCACACCCTGGGACGTGCCTTCGTCGACCACCTGGAAGCGAACCAGGTGGACCCGCGCGCCCTGCCCTCCCTGGAGGCGCGGACCGACGAGGAGTACGTGCGCGCGCACCTGCTCGAATCCCATGACGTCTGGCACGTCCTCACGGGCTTTCCGACGAGCGTGACGGGCGAGCTGGGCCTCCAGGCCTTCAGCCTGGCCCAGGTGGGCAGCCCCTTCGCGCTGGGCATCCTCGCGGGCGGCCTGACGAACACCCTCCTCTACGCGTTCTCCCAGCACGAGGAGCGCATGCGCGCCATCGTCCGGGGCTGGCTGCTGGGACAGCGCGCCCGGCCCCTCTTCGGGGCGCCGTGGTGTCAGATGTGGGAGTCGCCCCTGGTGGAGGTCCGCCAGCGCTACGGCCTGGACCTGGCGGCGGTAGACATGGAAGTCCGGAATCCAGGCAGCGCGTCTGCGCCCCAATCATGCTAGACGCGCCCCATGGACCAGACTCCCGAGAAGGACCCCCTCCGCGCGCGTCTCGAGAAGATGGAGAAGCAGGCCGAGCTGGGTGGCGGCGCAGACCGCATCGCCAAGCAGCACGAAGCCGGCAAGCTCACGGCCCGCGAGCGCATCGACCTGCTCCTCGACCCCGGCTCCTTCTGCGAGCTGGACAAGTTCGTCACCCACCGCTCGAGCGAGTTCGGCATGGGCGACAAGAAGATTCCCGGCGACGGCGTCGTCACCGGCTACGGCACCGTGGAAGGCCGCAAGGTCTTCGTCTTCGCCCAGGACTTCACCGTCTTCGGCGGCTCGCTGTCGGGCGCCTACGCGCAGAAGATCTGCAAGATCATGGACCTGGCCACCCGCGTGGGCGCGCCCGTCATCGGCCTGAATGACTCGGGCGGCGCGCGCATCCAGGAGGGCGTGGAGAGCCTGGCCGGCTACGCGGACATCTTCGTGCGCAACACCCTGGCCTCCGGCGTGGTGCCCCAGATTTCGCTCATCATGGGCCCGTGCGCGGGCGGCGCGGTGTACTCGCCGGCCATCACCGACTTCATCATGATGGTGAAGGACACCTCGTACATGTTCATCACCGGCCCGGACGTCATCAAGACGGTGACGCACGAGGAGGTGTCGAAGGAGGCGCTGGGCGGCGCCGTCACGCACAACCAGAAGTCCGGCGTGGCCCACTTCGCGGCGGAGAACGAGCAGGCCGCCATCGTGATGACGCGCGAGCTGCTCTCCTTCCTGCCCTCCAACAACCAGGAAGAGGCGCCCGTCCAGCCGTGCGAGGACGACGCGTTCCGGGCCGAGGAGTCGCTCAAGACGATTGTCCCGGCGAACCCCAACAAGCCCTACGACATCAAGGAAGTCATCAAGGCCATCGTCGACGACAAGCACTTCTTCGAGGTGCAGGAGCACTTCGCGAAGAACATCGTCATCGGCTTCGCGCGCATGAACGGGCGCAGCGTGGGCGTCGTCGCCAACCAGCCCGCGGTGCTCGCCGGCGTGCTGGACATCGACGCCAGCATCAAGGCCGCGCGCTTCGTGCGCTTCTGCGACTGCTTCAACATCCCGCTCGTCACGCTGGTGGACGTGCCCGGCTTCCTCCCCGGCACCGACCAGGAGTGGGGCGGCATCATCACCCACGGCGCCAAGCTGCTGTACGCCTACGCCGAGGCCACCGTCCCCAAGGTCACCGTCATCACCCGCAAGGCCTACGGCGGCGCCTACGACGTCATGGCGTCCAAGCACATCCGCGCGGACATGAACTTCGCCTGGCCCACCGCCGAAATCGCCGTCATGGGCCCCGAGGGCGCGGTCAACATCATCTTCCGCAACGAGCTGCTCAAGGCCACGGACACCGCCGCCGAACGGGCAAAGCTGACGGCGGACTACCGCGAGAAGTTCGCCACCCCGTTCAAGGCGGCGGAGCTGGGCTACATCGACGAAATCATCCGTCCGGAGGAGACGCGCGCCAAGCTCATCCGCGCCCTGGAGCTGCTGAAGGACAAGCGCCAGGAGAACCTCCCCCGCAAGCACGGCAACATCCCGCTCTAGGTCTCTTCCAGCCCTCGCCTGCCCGCCCTCTCTCGCCAGCAGGGCAGGCAGGCGCGCGCGGAGGGGAAATTTGGGGATGACGAACGGGCTTACAGGGGCCAGGAAAGGAATCTCAACTTGTCCCACCGTCGCCTCATCCTCTTTCTCTCCGACGTCGAAGGAAACCTCACCGCCCTGCGGCAGACGCTCAAGCGCGTGTGCGAAGCGGTGGACCTGGCCACGCCCGAGGTGAAGTGGGTGGAGCCTCCGCCAGAGGGGCTGGCCGATGCGGGCTGGCACGCCGTCGAGCTGGAGCTCCCGCCCGCCCCTGGCCGCAAGGCACGCAAGTCCGAGCAGCCCTTCCTGGAAGAGCAGCTCGACGCCATGAGTCAGGCCCTGGCGCAGGACTTCCGGGACCGGGCGCTGGGCCTCTTCGTGGACCGCGAGCACAGCTACGCGCGCTCCTGCATCAGCGGCCCGGGGCGCCCGTCCAAGGCCGTGGAAGGTGAGGTTCTGGACGTCATCCGGCAGGCGGCGCGCTGGCTGGACGTGGAGACGGGCATGCTGGCCCGCCTCTTCGGCGGCGGCAACGCGGCACGCAACCTGTTGGCTGCCGCGGTCGACTTCGGCAACGAACCTGGACGGTCGGGTCCGCCGAAGCCGCCGGAGCCGGACGAGGACGACCGCTTCGTGGAGGCCAAGCTGACGCAGGCTCGCGCTTACATGGAGCAGTACCTGAACACCCGGAAGTAGAGGCGGCAAACAGGGGCGCCCCGTGCTAGACGGGCCCCATGCCCAAGATCCGCAAAGTGCTCGTCGCCAATCGCGGCGAGATCGCCATCCGGGTGATGCGCACGTGCAAGGAGCTCGGCATCGCCACGGTGGCGGTGTACTCGGAGGCGGACCGCTCCGCCCTGCATGTGCGCACGGCTGACCAGGCCATCTTCGTGGGGCCCCCGCCTTCGCGTGAGAGCTACCTGGTGCAGCAGCGCATCCTCGACGCCGCGAAGCAGGCTGGCGCCGATGCCATCCACCCCGGCTATGGCTTCCTCTCAGAGAACGCCGCCTTCGTCCGCGCGTGTGACGCCGCGGGGCTGACGTTCATTGGCCCGCCGGCGTCCGCCATGGACGCCATGGGCGAGAAGACGCGTGCCCGCGCGAACATGATCAAGGCGGGCGTGCCCGTGGTGCCCGGCACCACCGAGCCCGTCGCCTCCGTGGAAGACGCGCGCGCCTACGTGGAGAAGATTGGCCTCCCCGTCATGCTCAAGGCCGCGGGCGGTGGTGGTGGCAAGGGCATGCGCAAGGTGGAGCGCATGGAGGACTTTGAATCCTCATGGCGCGCCGCCAAGAGCGAGGCCCTCAACGCCTTCGGCAACGACGCCGTCTACATCGAGAAGTACCTGGAGAAGCCACACCACGTGGAGATCCAGGTCTTCGCGGACCAGTTCGGCAACACCATCCACCTGAACGAGCGCGAGTGCTCCGCGCAGCGCCGGCACCAGAAGGTGGTGGAGGAGACGCCCAGCCCCATCCTCTCGCCGGAGCTGCGCGCGAAGATGGGCGAGGTCGCGGTGAAGGCGGCCAAGGCCGTCAACTACGTGGGCGCCGGGACGGTGGAGTTCCTGGTGGACGTGCACCGCAACTTCTACTTCCTGGAGATGAACACCCGCCTCCAGGTGGAGCACCCGGTGACGGAGTGGGTGACGGGCCTGGACCTGGTGGCCATGCAAATCAAGGCCGCCGAGGGCGAGAAGCTCGGCCTCACCGAGGCCCCCACGCCGCGCGGTCACTCCATTGAAGTCCGCGTGTACGCGGAGGACCCGAGCCGCAACTTCATGCCCAGCCCGGGCAAGATTACGTACCTGCGCGTGCCGGGTGGGCCGAACGTGCGGGACGATTCGGGCGTGTTCCCCGGGTACACGGTGCCCAACGTCTACGACCCGATGATTTCCAAGCTGTCCGTGTGGGCCCCCACGCGGCGCGAGGCCATCGCCCGCACGCAGCGCGCGCTGTCCGAGTACGTGGTGAAGGGCATCACCACCAACATCCGCTACCTGAAGGCCATCCTGGCGCACCCCGAGTTCATCGAGGGCGACTACGACACCAGCTTCCTCACCCGCCAGCACGACGCGCTGCTGGGCGCGGAGGACGCGAAGCTGAGCGAGATGGCGCTGCTGGCCAGCGTGGTGCACACGTACCAGAAGGACCAGAAGCGCGCGAAGACACTGCCTGCCGCCAGTGGCGGCCAGGGCGGTGGCAACGGCGGCGTCTCCCCGTGGAAGCTGGCGCTGCGCACGCGCCGCTAACCCCCAAAGCTCGGAAGGACTTCCATGCGTTACTTCACGAAGCAGCAGGGCCAGAAGGAAGCCGTTCCCGTGGACCTGGAGCCCCTGGGGAACGACCAGTACAAAATCACGGTGGGCGCCACCACGTACCAGGTGGACGCGCTGGCGCTGGAGCACGGCACGCTGTCCATGCTGGTGGACGGCCAGTCGTACAGCGTCGAGTTCGAGGAGAACGGCGACGAGCTTGGCGTGCTCCTGCGCGGCCAGGTGAACCGCATCGACGTGGCGGATGAGCGCCGGCTGCGGCTGCGCGCGGCCAACGCGGCCTTCTCCGTTGAAGGCAAGCAGCTGGTCACCGCGCCCATGCCGGGCAAGGTGGTGAAGGTGCTGGTGAAGGTGGGCGACGAGGTGACGGAGGGCCAGGGGCTCGTGGTGGTGGAGGCCATGAAGATGGAGAACGAGCTCAAGAGCCCCAAGGCGGGCAAGGTGACGGAGCTGTTCGCCAAGGAAGGCACCGCCGTGGAGAACAACGCCAGGCTGGTGGTGGTGGAATAGCGCCATGGAGATGCTCTGCACCCTGCGCAGCGCCACCGAGCCCCAGCGCGTCGCCCTGCTCCAGTTCCCCGAACGGCTGGAGGACTTCGTCGACGATGATGAGGACTTCGGTGACCCGAAGGGCTCGGCGTTCCTGGAGCTGGACATCGGCGAGGCGTGGCACGGCCTCCAGTACCTGCTGACCGGAACGCCGTGGGAAGGCAGCGCGCCGCTGGACTTCCTGGTGCGTGGCGGCGAGGACGTGGGCGACATCCCCTCCGAGGAAGGCACCGCGCGCGTCTTCACGCCCGCCGAGGTCCAGGCCCTGGCCACGGCGCTCCAGCAGGTGACGGAGAAGACGCTGCGCGCGCGCTACGACGCGTCCGCCATGCAGGCCCAGGACATCTACCCCGGGACGTGGGACGAGCCCGAGGCCGAGGTGGACCCACTGGAGGAGCTGCTCTCCTACTTCGAGGAGCTCCAGAAGTTCATGGCCACCGTGGCGAAGCGCCGTGAGGCGCTGCTGGTGCACATCGGCTGACGGCGGGTGACGGGCTCCTCAGGCCGTCACCACGTCGTGCCCCAGCTTGAGCACCAGGGCCAGCACCACGCCCAGCACCACCTTGCGCACCAGCGTGTCGCCGCCCTTCACCGCCAGGTGCGCGCCCAGCCAGGCGCCCACGAACTGGGCGCCGGCCATGGGCAGCGCCACCTTCCACAGCACCACGCCCTTGAAGGCGAACAACGCGACGGAGGCGAGGTTGGAGGCGAAGTTCACCACCTTCGCGTCCGCGGACGCGCGCGCCAGGCCGTGTCCCAGCAGGGACGAGAAGGCCACGATGAGGAACGTCCCCGTCCCCGGTCCGAAGAAGCCGTCGTAGGTGCCGATGACCAGCGCGATGAGCGCGCCAATGGCGCGTGCGCGCGCGGGCGGCCCGGGCTCTGGCGTGTCCCCTGGACGCGGCGACTTGCGGAAGGCGAGGAACACCGCCACCGCGATGAGCAGCACCAGCACCAGCGGCTTGAGCACCTCTGGCTTCACCAGCAGCACCAGCGCCACGCCCGCGAAGGCCCCACCCAGGCCGAAGGGGAACGTCACCCGCGCCAGGCGCCCATCCACCAGCCCCGCGCGGGAGAAGCGCACCAGCGCGGCGAACGCGCCGAAGACGGACTGCCCCTTGTTGGTGCCCAGCGCCACGTGGGGCGGAAGTCCCGCGGCCAGCAGCGCGGGGAGGGAGATGAGCCCGCCGCCTCCCGCGATGGCATCCACCAGGCCGGCAATCAGCGCGGCGAGACACAGCAGGATGAGGTGCAGCGCACTGACGTCCACGTCCACCGGGGTGAGCCTCCTCGCGGGCGGCGCCTGGGTACCACGGGCCCGGCCCGCCGCCCATGACCGCCCGCTTCTTGCGTCACCGCGCACCTTGGGCGTCAATGACGGGGCGACTTTGCTCCCCCGCCGAGGTCCCCGTGCTCGCTTCCTTCCTCACCGTGCTGGCGCTCACCCTGGGCTCGGTTCCGCTTCCGCAGGACCCGTCCAAGCCGACGTGCCGCGCCATCGACGGCAAGGTGTCCTGCGGCTACGGGTGCATGTCAGACGGACAGCGGGTGCGTTGCGCGCAGACGCCGCAGGGCCACTGCCAGGTGATTGACGGGCAGGCGGTCTGCTTCGACCCGCCGGCCTACGTGCAGAAGGCCTATGGCGCGGCGCTGCCGAAGCCGGGGTGTCAGAGCATCGATGGGGTGGTGGCGTGTGGCTACAACTGCGCGACGCAGCCCGGCCGGGTGAAGTGCGCGCAGACCCCCGCGGGCGTCTGCCGGGGCCGGAGCGGCGAGGTGGAGTGCTTCGACCCTCCGGCCGTGGTGTTCGCCGTGTACGGCAAGGACACGCCCACCGCCCAGTGCCACAGCAACGCCATGGAGTTGACGTGCGGCTATGGCTGCATCAACGCCCCGGAGGGGGTGCGCTGCGCCCGGACGCCCGCGGGCGTGTGCAAGCTGGCCGGCGGCAACCTCCGCTGCTTCGACCCCTCCCCCGCCGCGCTGTGCGCCTGGAAGCGCGAGCTGCCCGCGCCGCAGTGCAAGAACACCGAGGCGGGCCCGGTGTGTGGGTACAACTGCACCACCGCCTTCTCGAAGTCCGCCTGTGCGTCCACCCCGGACGGGCTGTGCAAGGTCTTCGACAGCGAGGTGTACTGCTTCGATCCGCCCGCTGAACAGAAAGCGGACGCGGCGTGTCTGGCGGCGCTCGGGCTCGCGGCGCTGGATGGCGCGGCGCCCTGAGTCGAAGTAAGGGGCTCGCGCTCCGGCGCTCTGCTTTGATGCGGCGGAGGACAGCGGTAGGGTTCGCTTTTCTCGCAGGACGAAGGAGCAAGGCCGCGCATGGCGGAGGGTGAGGTCCGGCAGTACTGGGTCCGCAACGACAGGGGCACCATGTGGGGGCCCCTCACCCTGCCGACCATTGAACTGCTCATCGAAAGCGGCTCCATCCAGGGCCGGCTCCAGATGTCCGAGGACGGGCTCAACTTCGCCTTTCCCTGGCGCTTCCCGGAAGCGCGCGACGTCGTCCCCCGAGAGCTGTGGGGCCCGGGCGCACCGGCCGCCTCCGCCGCGGAGCAGGCCGCTCCCGTGGGTGTGGTCTCCGGAGCGCCCGTCGTGACGGGTCCAGGTGCCCGGCCCGCGGCAGGCCCCGGTGTCGCGCCAGGCGCGGGCCCGGGAGCGGCGCCCATCGCGGGTCCCGGTGTCCGGCCCGTAGCGGGCCCGGGTGTCGCGCCGAGTGCGGGTCCGGGTGCGGCGCCCATCGCAGGTCCCGGTGTCCGGCCCATGGCGGGCCCGGGTGCCCCCATCGCGGGACCCGGTGTCCGGCCCATGGCGAGCCCGGGTGCCCCCATCGCGGGACCCGGTGTCCGGCCCATGGCGGGCCCGGGTGCCGCACCCATGGCGGGTCCCGGCGCTCGGCCCCCTGAGGCCCCCTCGCGGCGTCCCGCGGCGCCTGCCCCGCATGCCCGTCCTCCCGGAGCGGTGCCACCGCCGCCCGTAGCGGGAGCCGCGCGTCCGCCGAGCGCGCCCCCTGCGAGCCCGGCTCCGGCGTCCGCGCCCGTAGCGGTGCCCGCGGTGGAGGGCGATGACGCCGCACCGGAGATTCCGGCGCTCGGCCAGCTCGAGCAGCTCTCCCCCTTCCGCCTGTATGGCCGCGTCGCCGCGCGAGAGCAGACGGGGCTGCTGTCGCTGACGCTGGCCGACCGTGTCGTCCAGATTCACTTCCGCAAGGGCAACCCGGAGTTCGTCGACTCGTCTCATCCCGAAGAAGCGCTCGGGCCATCGCTGGTCGCGGCGCGGCTGCTCACGCCCGCGCAGCTTCAGCAGGCCGAGCCCGCGCTGGAGCGCTTTGGCGGAGACCTGCTCACCGCGCTCTTCGGTCTGGGACTGCTCCAACCGGCCACCGCCTTCGCCATCCTGGCGCAGCGCGCGGGCGGCATCCTGTCCAGGGGCCTACGGGCTGAAGCCGGGACGTTCACCTTCGAGCTGAAGGACCTGCCCTCGCACAAGGCGATGCCGCTGGGCCACCGCTGGGCGGTGCTGAGCGACACGGTGCGCCGGATTCCCTCCGCGGACCTCAAGCGCCGGCTGACCCCGGTGCTCCAGCTTCCCATCATGAAGTCCGGTGGCGTCGTGGCCGCGAGCGAGCTGCGCCTCACGCCGCACGAGGTCCGCGCGCTCACGGTCATCGACGGTGTGCGCTCGGTCGCGCAGTTGCTGACGGACTTCGCGCAGGACTCGGACCACCTGCTGCGGCTCGCGTTCCTGCTCAAGGAGCTGGACGCGGTGTCGTTCGCCGGCCAGGCCAGGACGGCGCAGGACGTGGGCCCACGAGCGCCAGGGGCCGGAGGTGCCCAGCCCTCCACCGGTGCGCAGGCGGCGAATGTCGCCGTGGGCCAGCAAGCCGCTGGTGCGCCGCGTCCCGCCGGAGCCGCTCCGAACGTCGCGGGACGTCCGCAGCCCGCGAGCGCCACGCACGCCTCCGCGCAACAGCGTCCCGCTGGAGCCGCTCCGAATGTCGCGGGAGGTCCGCAGCCCGCCAGGGGGGCGCAAGCCGCCGGCGCCGTGCCCCAACGCCCCGTGGCAGGAGCAACGCCCGCGGCAGGCCCAGGTGCCACGCGCCCCGCGGGCACGGCCCCAACCGCCGGCCCCGGTGCCACCGCCGCGCGTCCTCCAGTCGCCGGGCCCGGCGCCGCCCAGCCCCGTCCGCCGCCGTCCCTGTCCGCACAAGGCGCGCAGCGTCCCGCCGCACCCGCTGCCACGGCGACGCCCGCGAATGCACCGGGCGCTGAAGAGATTCCCGCCCTGCGCCAGCTCACGATGGCGATGAAGCAGCAGAACCACTTCCAGCGGCTCGGGCTGACGGAGCAGACGAACGCCAGCGCGGTGAAGATCGCGTACTTCCGGCTGGCCAAGCTGTACCACCCGGACACGCTCCCGCAGGGGGCGCCGCCGGAGCTGGAGAAGCTGAAGGCGGAGGTCTTCGCGTATATCGGCGACGCCTACCGCACCCTCTCCGACGACAACAGCCGCGCCAGCTACATCGAGGAGCTCAAGAGCGGCGGCAGCGGAGACGGGGTGGACATCAACGGCATCCTCATGGCGGAGGAGCTGTTCCAGAAGTCCTGCATCCTGGTGAAGGCGCGCAAGTTCCCGGACGCCGTGAAGATGCTGGACGAGGCCATCAAGCTGAACCCGGAGGAAGCGGAGTTCTACGCGTGGCGTGGCTACGCGCGCTTCTTCACGGCGGCGGACAAGAAGGCCGCCCAGCCCGAGGCCTTCCGGGAAATCCAGAACGCCATCAAACGCAACGAGCGCTGCGCCCCCGCACACTACTTCCTGGGCGTCATCGCCAAGCTGAGTGGTGACGCGCCGGGCTCGCTCAAGCACTTCAAGCGCACCGTGGAGCTGCAGCCGGACCACATCGACGCGCAGCGAGAGATCCGCATGGCGTCGCAGAAGAAGTAGGGTGCGCCCCCCTTACCCGAAATCACGAAGGAGAGAAGGAACGTGCCGCTCACTGGGAAGCAACGCCGCCATCTGCGCGCGCTAGGACACCACCTGGAGCCGGTGGTCATCGTCGGTCAGGCCGGCGTCACCGAAGGTGTCATCGCCGCCATCGAGCAGGCGCTGCAGGACCACGAGCTCATCAAGGTGAAGATCAACGAGGGCCCGGAGACGCGCCAGGAAGCCGCGGCGCGCATCGCCGAGGGCGCCCAGGCGGAGCTCGCGCAGCTTCTGGGCCGCACCGCGCTCGTGTTCAAGAAGCGCAAGAAGGACTCCAAGTTCGAGAAGCTCTAGCCAGCCTCAAGCCGGCCGCGCCGCGGAGACGCATCCGCGGCGCCCGGCCGCTTCACGGCGTGAAGCCCGCCGCCCCGGCCACGAGCTCCGCCGCCACGGTCAGCCGCTCCAGCAGCGCGGGCCCGAAGTACTGGCGCCTGGACTCACCCAGTCCACCCTGCACGTTCGCCGCCGTCTCCACGTAGCCCACGTAGCCATCCGCCAGGCTCAGCACGCCCGTGGCGCCGGTCCGTTGCAGCAGCTCCACGCCCGCGGCCACGCTGGGCTCACCCGGCACCGCCACCAGCTTCAGCGGCCCCAGCACCAGCGCGCCCACCTCCGCCAGACGCGGCGCGGAGTCACACAGCAGGTTGTCCCCCGCCGCCCGCGTCAGCGCCGGCACCAACCGCGACGCGTCCGGACGTGGCATCGCCGCGTCGGCGCGCGCCAGGGACAGCCGCACCGTCTCTCCCACGGGTGACAAGGGCACGTCGCCAGCCAGCTCCGCCAGCGCCCGCGCGAAGCCCGACACGCGCTCCAGCCCCTGCCCTTCCGAGTACGCCACCTTCGCATTGCCTCCCGCGCCCTGCAGCACCAGCGTCACGCCGCTTCCCTCCTCCTCGCGCAGCGCGCTGAGCCGGCCGGGGTAGTCCGGGTCCACGTAGGCGCGGTGACGCGGCACCATTGTCGGGTGCCCGGCGAAGAGCAGCAGCTCCGCCACCGGCCCCTCCTGCCCCCGGAACACGGCGCGCGTCAGGACGCCATCCGGCTTCGCGCCGCCACTGCGCGATACGACGAAGTCCTGCTTCCGCGCCTCGCCGACCTCCAACGACACCGGGGCGAGCGCCGCCGCCGCCTGGGCCAGCGCGCCCCCCGCCGCCGAGGTGATGACATCCACCACGTCCTCCCGGTAGCGCCCGGTGCCGGACAACTGCGCCACCAACCGCGAGTCATACCCGCCCAACGACGAATGCGTGTGCGTGGCCAGGACCAGCACGTCCTCCAGCCCCGAGGCCCGCGCGCGCTCACGCACCCGCGTGACCAGCACGTCCGGAACCAGGAGCAGGTCCAACGACACCAGCCCCACCCGTGACCCGCCTGCCTCCAGCACCACCGCGCGCGCGAAGAGCGGCACGTCGGCCTGGTCCGCCTCGGGCCGTGGCGGCGTATAACCGGCCACCACCACCGGGAAAGGCGGCGCGAGCGTCACCTTCGCCGCGCCCGCGCGCAGCGGCCCTTCGCCATGAACCTGTGACACAAGGAGTGGCGCGCGCTCGGCCCAACTGCCACACCAGTTCCAGGACGCCAGCGAATACGCGGCGCCAACGGTGAGCAATACCAGGGGAAACAGGGAACGCCAGCGGGCCGCGCGCGAGGATGCCATGCGCGAGCCAGACTAACCGCTGGGCCGGGGCTTTGGGACGCCTGACTGCCCACATGAAACGACTCTGGCGTCGGGTGGAATACCCACCAGAGGGGCATGCGTTCCTGTTCCGCTCACCGCTTGAAAGGAGTAAGGCAGCGCGCCATGTGCGGCATCTTCGGAATCGTGGGGCACGCCGAGGCCTCCAACCTGACGTACCTGGGACTGCACGCCCTCCAGCACCGGGGGCAGGAGTCCGCGGGCATCGTCGCCTCTGACGGGATGGGGCTGCGCGCTCACCGGCAGCTGGGACTCGTCGCCGACATCTTCGACGCGCCGGTGCTCGCCACCCTGCCCGGGCAGGCGGCCATCGGCCATGTGCGCTACTCCACCGCTGGAGGCAGCGGGCTCAAGAATGCCCAGCCGCTCTTCGTGCAGTACGCGGGCGGGCAGTGCGCCATCGCGCACAACGGCAACCTGGTGAACGCGGCCGAGCTGAAGCAGCAGCTCGAGGCCGACGGCGCCATCTTCCAGTCGGACGCGGACACGGAGGTCATCCTGCACCTGCTGGCGCGCTCCAAGCAGGCGACCTTCGAGCAGAAGCTCGTGGAGGCGCTGCGCAAGGTGACGGGCGCCTACAGCCTCCTGGTGCTCACGGAGAACAAGCTCGTCGCGGTGAGGGACCCGCACGGCATCCGGCCGCTGGTGCTGGGGCGGATGAAGGAGGGCGCCTACGTGCTGGCCAGCGAGTCGACCGCGCTGGACCTCATCGAGGCGGATATCGTGCGCGAGCTGGACGCGGGCGAGCTGCTCGTCATCGAGAACGGGCTGCTGCGCACCAGCAAGCCCTTCGCGGAGCCACCGCGGCAGGCGCGCTGCATCTTCGAGCAAGTGTACTTCGCGCGGCCGGACTCCACGCTGTTCGGCAGCAACGTGTACGAGGTGCGCAAGGAGATGGGCCGTCAGCTCGCGAAGGAGCAGCCCGCGCCCGCCGCGGACCTGGTCATCGCGGTGCCGGACTCCGGCGTCCCAGCGGCCATCGGCTTCGCGCAGGCCAGCGGCATCCCCTACGACGTGGGCCTCATCCGCAGCCACTACGTGGGCCGCACCTTCATCGAGCCGCAGCAGTCCATCCGCCACTTCGGCGTGAAGCTGAAGCTCTCCGCGGTGCGGCAGGTGCTCAAGGGCAAGCGCGTGGTGGTGGTGGACGACTCCATCGTCCGTGGCACCACGAGCCGCAAAATCGTGAAGATGATCAAGGCGGCGGGCGCGCTGGAGGTGCACCTGCGCATCTCCTCGCCGCCCACGAAGTGGCCCTGCTACTACGGCATCGACACGCCGAGCCGCCAGGAGCTCATCGCCGCGACGCACAGCGTGGAGGAGATTGCCACGTACGTGACGGCGGACTCGCTCGGCTACATCTCCCAGGAGGGCCTGGGTCGCGCGGTAGGCGACCCGGAGCGCGGCAGCTTCTGCACCGCCTGCTTCTCCGGCAAGTACCTCATCGGCGACTTCGGCGAGCAGCGCGCCGAGCCCAGCAAGCTCACCGCCTGACGTCACCACCGGCTTCACGCCCCTGGCCCCCTGCCCGCTCCATTCCGGGCCGGGGGCCTTCGATGAAGGCCGTGAGGTCCGCGGGCAGGGGCGCCTCGAACACCACCGCCTGACCGGAGCCCGGGTGTGGGAAGGCGATGCGCGCGGCGTGCAGCGCATGGCGGGGCAGGCGCAGCCGCGGCCACGCCTCGGGCTCCAGGCAGTGCTTGCTGAAGCGGTCGAAGTAGCCCGGATCCGGCCCGTACATCTTGTCGCCCACGAGCGGGAAGCCCGCGTGGTGCAGGTGGATGCGAATCTGGTGCTGGCGCCCCGTCTCCGGGAAGCAGCGCAGCAGCGCGAAGAGCGCGCCGTCTCGCGTGAAGCGCTGGAGCACCTGGAAGCGCGTGCGGCTCTCCTTGCCCTCCACCGGGTCGATGCGCACGGCGATGCGGATGAGCTCGGTGCCCTCCGCGATGGGCGCGTCCACGGTGAACGCGTCCTCGGGCGGGTGCCCCTCGCAGAGCGCCAGGTACTCCTTATGTACGTCACGCGAGACGAACAGCCGCCCCAGCGCCCGGCATGACGCCGTGGTGCGCCCGCAGACGACCAGCCCGCTGGTCTCCCGGTCCAACCGGTGCGCGGGCTCGGCGAAGCGCTCACCGAAGCGCTCTCGCAGCAGCGTGACGAGGGTGCCCTTGTGGTAGCGCGCCGTGGGGTGGATGGGCAGCCCCGCGGGCTTGTCCAGCACCAGCAGCCAGTCGTCCTGGAACACCACGGGCAACTCCGTGGGCGTGTCGGGCTCCTCGCTGGCGCGGCGCCGGATGCGGAAGGCCAGCCCCGGGTACACCGGCGTGGACGGCTTCAGGCGCCGCTCCTCGCAGATGACGCCCCTCAGGATGACGCCCTGGAGCCGCTCCCGCGTCATCCGGCGGAGCTTCTCGCCCAGGTACGCATCCAGCCGCCACCCCGCGTAGTTCGGCTCGACGACGTAGCGGATGTCGACATAGCCCTCCGGGGCTTCTTCCAGCGGTGCGCGGTGCATGGGCCTGCCAGCGCTCTACCATGGCGGGCCCTCCTGCACAGGTGGGGACGGACGAGCGGGTGAGCCCACGCAAGTGCCAAGGCCCCCCACCCGCCCATCGCCCTCAGGCCGACGCCGCCTGAATCGGCTGGTCCTCGACGCCGAGGAAGCTCGCGAACAGGTCCGCGATGCGCTCGGCGGCGCGGCCGTCCCAGTACTCGGGGACGCGGCCCTGCTTGCCTTCACCATCCAGCACGCGGTCCGCGGCCAGCCGGATGCGGACCGGGTCGGTGCCCACCACCTCGTTGGAGCCCTCCTCCACGGTGATGGGGCGCTCGGTCTGCTCGCGCAGGGTGAGGCACGGGATGCCCATGGCCGTCGTCTCCTCCTGGAGGCCCCCGGAGTCGGTGAGCACCAGGCGCGCCTTCGACGTGAGCGCCAGGAAGTCCAGGTAGCCCATGGGCTCCACGGGCCGCAGGTTCGGCGTGCGCTCGAACCACGTGCCCAGGCCCTGCTCCGAAATCACCTTCCGCGTGCGCGGGTGCACCGGGAAGATGACCGGCAGGCGCGTGGCGACGTGGGCCACCGCGGACAGGAGGCCACCCAGAATCTTGGGGTCGTCCACGTTGGAGGGCCGGTGCAGCGTGCACACCGCGTAGCCGTGGGGGATGAGCCCCAGGTCCTTGAGCAGCGGCAGCTTGTCGGCCTTCTCGCGCGAGGCGAAGAGCGAGTCGATCATCACGTTGCCCACGAAGTGGATGCGGGCCGGGTCGGTGCCTTCCTTGAGCAGGTTGGCGTCCGCGTCACGGGACGGCGTCAGCAGCAGGTCCGACAGGCGGTCGGTGACGAGGCGGTTGATCTCCTCCGGTTGGTGAGGCGAGTAGCTCCGCAGCCCCGCTTCGACGTGTGCCAGGGGGATGCCCAGCTTCGACGTCACCAGCGCCGCGGCGATGGTGCTGTTCACGTCGCCCACCACGGAGACGAGCGCCGGAGGGTGGGCCAGGAAGACCTTTTCCAGCTCCACCATCATCCGCGCCGTCTGCTGCGCATGGCTGCCCGACCCGATGCCCAGATGGACGTCCGGGGCAGGCAGGCCGAGGTCGGAGAAGAACACGTCGCTCATCTTGGCGTCGTAGTGTTGCCCCGTGTGGACAAGGATTTGCTCCAGGGGAGTACGCTCGGCGATGGCGCGATAGATGGGCGCGACCTTCATGAAGTTCGGACGCGCCCCAACGATATGAATGACCTTCTTCATGTTGCGACCAAAGCTAGGCACTGGAGCCGCGCTGGCCAGTGTCCCATGATGCGAATGTCCAATCCCGGGGGCAGGCGTTCGTCGCGAACCTGATAGACGGAGGGGTCATGCAATCTTGCCGGACCGTTGCAGTCATTCCCGCCCGACATGCCAGCACCCGCTTCCCGGGCAAGCCGCTGGCGAACATCGCCGGCCGAACAATGATTGAGCACGTCTGGCGCCGCTGTCAGGAGGCCCAGGCCTTCGACGAGGTGTGGGTTGCCACCGATGACGACCGCATTCGCGCCGCGGTGGAGGGCTTCGGCGGCAAGGCGGTGATGACCAGCCCCGCCTGCGCCACGGGGACGGATCGGGTCGCCGAGGTGGCGCTCGGCCGTCCAGACATCGACATCTGGGTGAACGTCCAGGGAGACGAGCCCCTGGTGGACCCCGCCGCGCTCCAGCGGCTGGCGGGACTCTTCCAGGACGCGTCCGTGCGGATGGGCACCCTGGTCCGCCCGCTCGAAGCGGACGAAGCCGCCAGCCCGCACGTGGTGAAGGCGGTGCTCGCCCTCAACGGCGACGCGCTCTACTTCAGCCGCGGCCTGGTGCCCCACGCCCGCGAGCCGGGCACGCCCGTCCAGCGCTGGGGCCACATCGGCCTCTACGGCTACCGGCGCGACGTGCTGCTGTCGCTGGCGAAGCTGGCGCCCACGCCGCTGGAGGAGGCGGAGAAGCTGGAGCAGCTCCGCGCGCTGGAGCACGGCATCCCCATCCGCTGCGCGAAGGTCACCTCGCACACGGTGGCCGTCGACCTCCCCGGTGACGTGGAGAAGGTGGAAGCGCTCATGCGCGCGAGGGAGGGCTGACCATGGGCTTCCTCAAGAACGTCTTTGGCGGTGGTGAGGCGAAGGCGGACGCGGCGTCCCCCACCCCTGAAGCGGCCACCGTG
>NZ_JABXEP010000170.1:0-16580 GCF_013372605.1 Myxococcus sp. AM009 | reverse complement strand
CCCCAGGGGGGCGTGGGGCGGCGCGGTGCGGGGGCCTCCCCAGGGCGCTGCGTCCGCCCAAGAGGCCGTCACGGGCGGCCGTCATGGAATGGCCTTCGTCCAGACGGGGGGTTATGAGCGGACGTTCCATGTCTCTCGTCGAAGGTTCGAAGGTCCGCTACCTCCCGCAGCCCGAATGGGGTGTGGGGCATCTGTTGTCGCTGCAGGAGGAGGGCGCCAAGGCGCTCGTCGCCTTTCCCGCCCGGGAAGACGCCCCGGTGCTGGTGTCCACCAAGGGGGGCGCCCTGGTGCAGTACCCGCTGCCTCCTGGCGAGCCGGTCATCACCTACAAGGGCCGCCTGGCGCTGGTGGTGCGCGAGGAGCCGGGGGCGCGCGGCCTGCGCCGCTACGTGCTGCGCTACGTGGAGACGGACGAGGAGGACGAGCTCCCCGAGTCCTCGCTGCGCGCGCTGCCGCCCCGCTCCGACCTGCTGTCCACCCTGCGCGAGGGCCGCGTGGGCGAGGCGCGGGCCTTCACGCTGCGCAAGCAGGCGCTGGTGCTGGACGACGAGCGCCGCTGTGACGCGCTGGGCGCGCTGCTGGCCAGCCGCATCATGGTGAAGCCGCACCAGGTGGGCGTGGTGCAGCGCGTGTTGTCCGCCAGCCGGCCGCGCTTCGTGCTGGCGGACGAGGTGGGCCTGGGCAAGACGATTGAGGCGGGCATGGTGTTCAGCGCGCTGCGCCTGTCCGGACTGGCGCGCCGCTGCCTGGTGGTGGCGCCCAGCCACCTCACCGTGCAGTGGCTGGTGGAGCTGTTCCACAAGTTCAACCAGCTCTTCACGTTGATGGATTCGGACCGCTACGCGCAGTCCCTGAAGGAAGCGCCGGAGGTGTCCCCCTGGGCGCGCTTCCCGCTGGTCGTGACGAGCCTGGAGCTGCTCCAGCGCAGCGAGGAGCACCGCCGCGCGCTGGCCGGTGAAGACGCCTTCTGGGACCTGGTCATCATCGACGAGGCGCACCACCTCAAGGGCGAGCGCGCCTTCGAGGCCGCGCAGGTGCTGGCGAGGAACACGTGGGGCCTGCTGCTGCTCACCGCCACGCCCATGCAGCTGGACCCGGCGGAGTACCACGGCCTGCTCACCCTCATCGACGCGGCCACGGCGCCCACCGTCGCGGGCTTCGAGGAGCGCCTCAAGCGGCAGGAGGAGCTGTCCGCCGCGGTGCGCGCGCTGATGGAGGGGGGCAAGCCGTCCGCGGCGGTGCAGGCGCTGGCCAGGCGCTTCCCCGAGGACGCGAAGCTGTCCACGCTGAAGGACCGGGACGCGCTGCTGCGACACCTGTCGGAGACGTACAGCCTGAGCGACAGGCTGGTGCGCAACCGCCGCGCGGTGGTGGGCGGCTTCTCCACGCGCCGGCTGCACCGCCACCCGGTGACGCTGCCCGCCGAGGAGCTGAAGGTCCGCGACGCCGCGCTGGCGGTGCTCGCCGGGGCCAGCCTGCGCGGCGCGCCACTGGGCAACGTGCTGCGCCGGCTGGAGTCCAGCCCCGCCGCCTTCGCGGGCGCGGTGCGCGCCAACCCCGTGTTCAAGGGCCACACGGAGGCGCTGCGGCTGCCGTCGCGCGACGCGAAGTTCGGCGCCTTCCTGGGCGTGCTGCGCGGCGTCTGGACGTCGGAGCCTGGGGCGAAGGTGCTCGTCTTCACGGAGAGCCGCGACACGCTGGACGCGCTCCAGGCCGAGCTGGGCCGCGAGGGCGTGGAGGCGCTGGGCTACCACGGGGATTTGCCCTTGGTGGAGCGCGACCGGCAGGTGGCGCGCTTCCGCGACCCGGAGGGGCCCAGGGTGCTGCTGTGCACGGAGGTCGGCGGCGAGGGCCGCAACTTCCAGTTCGCGCACCACCTGGTGCACTACGACCTGCCCTGGAGCCCGGCCACGGTGGAGCAGCGCATTGGCCGCCTGGACCGCATCGGCCAGACGCACCCGGTGGAGATTCACGTCTTTGATTCGGCGGGCACGCTGGCCTCCGACGTGCTGATGCTGCTGGCGGACGCGGTGGGCGTCTTCGGCGAGACGGTGGGCGGCCTGGACGCGGTGCTGGAAGAGGTGGAGGCGCGGCTGGCCGAGCTGGCGCTGCTGCCGCGCGAGGCCCGCATGGCCTACGCGCAGGAGCTGAAGGCCCGCGTGGAGGCGGCGCGCGCGCAGGTGAAGCGCGCCTATGACCCGCTGCTGGACGTGCGCAGCTTCGACCGGCCGGCGGTGGAGCGCCTGGTGAAGCGCGCCCAGGAGCGCATGGGCATCGAGGCGGAGGAGGAGGAGGAGGACGGCGAGGCGTCCGGCGTGGAGGATGGCCTGTGGGGCATCGCGCGCGACCTGGACGAGCGGCTGGAGGAGACGGTGACGGAGCTGGCGCGCCGGGTGGGCATCGGCGTGGACACCGACGAGCAGGTGGAGGCCTTCCAGGTGGCCTTCCAGTTCGGCCACGCGCTGAAGGTGGACGGGCTGCCGGGCATCGACGTGATGGAGGACCACACGCGGCTGGGCACCTTCTGGCGCGACACCGCGGTGGAGGCGGAGGAGCTGGAGTACTTCGCCACCGGCCACCCGCTGGTGGAGGCGCTCTTCGGCTTCCTGCGGGACGGCCCCTACGGGCGCAGCGCCTTCCGCTTCATCGAGCGGCGCGGCCCCCAGAAGGGGCGCGGCGTGGAGCTGCTCTTCCACGCCCAGCTGCCGGAGCCGGAGGACACGTCCCCGGGCGCCCGGGTGCCCAGCCGCCAGCTGGCGCGCTTCCTGGAACGCACGCTGCTGCACGTGGCCGTGGTGGACGGCGCCGGGGGCCCCAAGGCCGACACCGCGCTGCTGCCCGCGCTGGAGACGGAGGGACGCTCGCTCAAGGGGGACGAGGTGGCGCGCGCCTTCCCGGGCTTCGCGGACTTCGTGGACGCGGCGGTGCCCGTGGGCCAGCAGGCCGCCGAGGCGGAGCTGGCGAAGCTGGCCGCCCGGGCGCGCAAGGCCATTGAAGCCGAGCGCGACGCCGCCGTGGCCCGCCTGCGCCTGTCCCTGGGACACCAGGGCCTCTCCACCGAGGCCGTGGAGGCGCAGCTGGACGCGGAGCGTGGCCACTACGCCCGGTTGCTGGACGCGCTGGCGGGCGCCAAGGTGGCGCTCGACTCCGCCTGCGGCTTCGTCCTCAACCGCTGAGGTAGCCTTTGTTCTGTGAGTGAAATCGCGCGTTTTCAGCCTGGTGGGCCATTTGACCGATTCCTCAATCAACGAGAAATAGGATGGTGGAGGCTCGTATGATCCACCGAGGCACCCCACGTACACGACGTCAGTCGGGACAGGCCGCGGTGGAAGCGGCGCTGACCCTTCCCCTGGTGGTGTTCCTGGTCCTGGGAACGCTGCAGCTCTTCATGATGCTCCAGGCCCGCATCCTGGCGCAGGTGGCGGCGTACCGGGCGGTGCGCGCGGGCAGCATCAACCACGGCAGCTGCCTGCCAATGATGCACGCGGCGCTGGTGACGATGCTGCCCACGGTGGCGCGCACGGACAGCGCGGAGACCCTGGCGGCGGCCTTTTCACCCCGGCGTCACAACCACTTCCGGGTGCGCAGCTCCTACGGCCGCGACTTCAACGAGCCGCTGATTGAAATCGTCCGGGAGTCTCCGGATGCCGGCTGGGCGCAGGCGCTGACGGGCGGCGAGGACCTGCTCTTCGACCAGCCCACGGACAACGCGGGGGCGCTGCGGGCCCGCACGTTGGAGATACGCATGGTGGCCTGGTACTACATGCGCATCCCCTTCGCGAACTGGGTGATGAGCCGCATGCTGCTGGCCCACTTCCGGCTCCGGCGCTACACGGCGGCCAACCCGCTGATGCCGGTGCAGCGCCGCTCCGCGTGGTGGGGTGAGACGAGCGCCACGCTGGGACGCGACGGCTGGCCCGGCGGCGATTTGGGCACCCGCATGGTGCGCTGGAGCGACGAGGGGCACTTCGTGTTCCCCATCCAGGTCAACGCGGCCATGCGGATGATGACGCCCGTCATGGCCGAGCACTTCATGGGAGGTCCCGCGTGCAATCTCCACGGCTCGTGAGGCGCTCGCGGCGAGGTCAGGCGCTGGTGCTGTTCGCGCTGACGCTGTTGCTGCTGACGTTGATGGTGCTGATGACGCTGGGCTTCGGCATGCGCGCCAAGGAGCGCGTCGAAATCCAGATGGCCGCGGACGCGGCCGCCTACAGCCAGGCGGTGGCCACCGCGCGCGCCTTCAACGCCATCGCGGTGATGAACCGCGCCCAGGTGGCGCACATGGTGGCCATGGCCGGCACCCAGTCGCTCATCAGCCACAGCAGCCAGGCCTACGCGGCGCACGACGTGGCCTGCCCCGGCGCCATTCCACCGCCGGTGTGGTTCGCCGCGGACGCGGCCGCCGCCACGCAGGTGCAGCAGCTCCAGGGGCGGGCCGGCAACATGTTCCGGGGCGGGCTCAACATCTACGGCAAGCTGCTCAGCGAGCACATCGCGGGGCAGGAGCTCACCCGGCGCGTCGCGCAGGCGGTCAACCCGGAGCTCCAGGCGCCCGCCGCGGGCGCGGCCAAGAGCTTCTCCGAGCTCAACGGCGGCAACGACGTCCCCGAGCGCGACGCGGTCATCGCGTCCATCAAGGCGGGCACCTACAGCTGCGGCGTGGGGGACGGGACGCTGTGCCCTTCGGGCGGCGGCAGCCCCGCGCTCAACGCCACCATGGGGAGCATGGGGTGGACGTGGGTCCACAACCGGCCGGGCGGCACCGCCAGCTTCGGCACGGGCGGCGCCGCCGTCTCCACCGCGTTCCGCCGCTACGGCTCGGTGGCGCAGATGGACCCCTCGTCGTACCACACCGTGTCGGGCCGCAACTCGACGGCGCATGACCACGGGCGCGTCGTCATCCCCACGCGCTGCCCCACCGCGCCGACGTTGCCGCCCATCGCGACGGACGCGTGGGTGATGTCCGACGAGGAGCAGACGCACGAGGACCAGCATGTCTACGGCGCGCGCCTGCCGCCGGGCCAGGCGCCGGAGGACGGCACGCCGCCCTATGAGACGCACACGCTGGGCGCCTGCGTCGTGTGCCCCGGCATCTGGCCCTACTCCATTGGCTACAACGTGGACGAGCTGCAGGCGGGCGCGTCCAACCACTACGGCCAGCCCAAGCTGTACAGCCTGCTGTACCGGGACTACGCGAGCCCAGCGCGCCGGGCCCGCCCGGACCCGTGGAACCTCTTCTTCCGCTTCCGCTTCGCGGGGACTGAGACAGAGTTCGACAACAGCAGCCCGCTGGGCCGCGTCCGCCCCACGGGCCGCGAGGACGTGCACCGCAACCAGGTGGCCCTCTCCGCGGGGCAGGTCTACTACCACCGGCCCGCGGGGCAGGGGGGCGGGTGGCGCGAGCCCCCCAACTTCCTCAACCCCTTCTGGCGCGCCACGCTGGTGAGCGCGGAGGGCGCCCGGGATGACCGGCCCGCGGACAGCTTGTCCGCCGCGGGCTTCTCCGGGCACGCGCGGGCGCTGCGCGAGCTGCACTCCGTGGGCTACCGGGGCGGTGGCCCCAGCGACAGGAGCTACTGACATGAGGGCTCGCCACGCACGAGGCCAGTCGTTGGTGGAGACGGCGCTGGGGACGATGGTGTTCGTCACCATCCTGCTCTTCGGCATCTACTTCGCCGAGGTGGGCGCGCTGACGCTCAAGGTGCAGGAGGCCGCCAACTTCGCGCTGTGGAACGCCACCGGCCGCGTGATGCACGACCCGCGGGACAACGAATGGGGCCGGCGGGGCACGGTGCTCGCCGCCGAGGCGGAGGCCAACGGCCGCTACGTGGACTTCGACGGACGTCGGCGCATGGGCGGCACGGGCGTGGCCGTCCAGCAGGCCATTGCCCGCGCGCAGCCCATCCAGGTGGATTGCCGCCCGGAGCTGCCGGGCACCGTGCGCGGCCTCTCCATGGCGGACGCGGACCCGGCCCTGGCCGGCACCATCGCCATGGGGACGCAGGGCATGGGGTGCACCGCGTCCTCGCGCATTCGCGGCGTCCGGATTGGCCGCTATCTGGAGGATGGCCGGGAGGGGTTCTTCCAGGTGGCCCAGCGCCGGGCCGCGGAGGCCTTCACGGTGTGCGCCGCCGGGCGGGCCTCGGGGGGCCGCTGCACGGCGCGCTTCGGCATGCTGCTGGATGACTGGGGCCTGGGCACCGCGGCGGAGGGCCGGTCCTGCGCGCTCAACACCGATGGCGCGAGCCGGTGCGCCAACCCGGACTACTACGAGTGGACGCAGCGCGTGTACCGGGCCAACGGCGCGGGTGGCAACGCCGGCTCCGCGCTGGCGGCGCTCACCGGCTCGGACGGCGTCAACGAGGACCAGTTCTTCATGAGCTTCCGCGGCGCGGAGGCCAACTACGAGGAGAACCTCGGCGCCACGCACGCTGGCGGCCAGACGCGCTGGGAGGTGACGCCCTTCGACGCGCCCAACATCCGCTCGCACAACGTGGGCCGGGCCAACCACTGGCTCGGGGTGCCGCGGTGACGTGGCGCCGGGGGCTGCTCGTCACGGCGTGCCTGCTCGGCGCGGCGCCCGTGGCGGCCCAGGGCACGGCGGCGAGCAAGGCACCCGCCACGGCGCCGGCCCCGCCCGAGGCTGCCTCCCGGCCCCGCTTCGCCTGGCCCCGCGTGCAGGTCATCAACACCGTCCAGGCGAATGAAATCGTCGAGGCGGGGGGCATCCCCGTCGCCCTGCGCGCCGTGCACGCGAAGGAGCGGATGGATGACCTGGTGCAGCGCTTCGCGGACGCCTTCCTCCAGGCGGGCCTGCACGTGCCGCCGGGGCATGAGCAGCCGCAGCTCGCCAGCGGCGCGGTGATGCTCACCGCCATCGACGGGCACCGGGGCATCACCTACACCGTCATCTTCCAGCCGCGGCCGGACCGCACCACGATGATGTACCTCGGTGAGGCCAACCACGCCCTGCGCAGGGACCCGGCGGCGGCGGGGGACTTCGCGCCCATGCCGCCCCAGGCCAGCCAGGTGCTGCGCGTCAACAGCGAGAGCTCCCGGACGCTCGCCTTCCACGTCCCCCTGTCCGGCGAGGCCGTGGACGCCTTCTACGCCCAGGCGCTCACGCGCGCGGGCTGGCGGCTGGAGGAGGGGGAGACGTCCTTCTACGTGCGCACGGGCGAAGAGCTGCGCGTGGTCCACGAGCCGGGCGAGGCCCAGCAGCGGGCCGTGGTGCTGGTGTACCGCAACGGGCGGAGCGCGCCGCCACCGCCGCCGCCCGGGCCCGCCGCCGTTCGCTGAAAGCCCCACGCCGCTCAGGCGCGCAGCTTGTCGCGCAGCGCCTTGGCGCGGCCCTGCATGTCCGGGTCCATGCTCGTCAGCTCGACGGACTTCAGGCGCTGGTCCAGGCTCTGCGGCACCTTGGTCTTCAGCTTGCCTTCCTCCCCGAGCAGCTCCAGCTTCGCCAACGCCTTGTCGACGATGCGCTCGCGCGGGTGGTCCAGCAGGCTGTCGAGGAAGTACGCGTCCTCGGGCAGCTCCGGGTACTTCTCCAGGTAGTCCACCACGGCCTTCACCCAGTCGGCGCGCGTGTCGGACTCCGTGACTTTCTGCATGGCCTGCTTCTGGGCCTTGCGCTTGCCTTCGGGGTCGAACGTCTTCGCCAGCCCTTCGGGCAGCTCGCCGCCGGTGAAGAGCGCGTCCGCGGCGGCCTTGTACTTCTGGTAGCTCGCGCTGCGCTCCAGCTTCTGCTGCGCGGGGTCATCCTGGCGGGAGGTGTACTTGCTGCCCTTGCCCCGCCCCGCGTCGATTTCGCGCCAGCTCTTGGAGCGCTTTTTTTCGTCGGCCATCCTTCATCTCTCCTTGCGAGCGCCCCACAGCGCCGCCAGTCCGCGATGGACGAGGCGCCGCACCACCTCCAGTTCCTGGGAGGACAGGGGCTGCTCCTCGTCCTGCTCCGCCTCGAAGAGCGCCTCGTCCGCGTAATCCTTCAGCGGCTGAGGCACTGGCGGGGCCTCCGTGTCCGCCTCCAGCACCGCCGGATTGATGGACGTGAGTCCCGGCGGCCAGCCCAGCTCCAGCATGGCGTACAGCTCGAGGAGCAGGTGGCGGGCGACGCCATATCCTTCGTCCGTGAGCGCCGCCGCGTCAAGCGCGCCCAGCAGCGCGTCCTGCCGGTTTTCGAAGGCATGGGTGAGGCGCGTGCGCGTCTTCTCGTCGTCCTCCAGGTAACGCCAGGCGGCCTCCACGAATTCGCCCGACGGCGTCCCGGGGTGGAAGGGCGCGGGCGCACGCGGCTTCATGACCTCCGGAGACGTGATGGCCATGGCTCAATCCTCCTGGTGTGAACAGTAGGGAGGCTCCAGGTGCGAGAGGAGCGGGGCCGCCAGCCAGACGAGCGGTGGGTCGTCTTCCGTTTCAGGACCTTCGCACCTAGTCTCTGTTCACACATGGCAGAAACCTCCGTGGAGACGTTGAAGACCGCGGTGCAGGCGCTCTACCGCGTCCACGCGGTGGAAGGCCCGCCCGGCGAGAATGGACTGCGCACCGTCTGGCACCTGTGCCCGGACGGCGCGGAGCTGATGTCCCTGGTGGACTCAGAGGGGCGCGTGCGCCGGCAGGAGCTCACGCTGCTGGAGGACCACTACGTGTGGGCCAGCGGTGAGGGCGTGCGCACCGGTTGTCTGGAGCGCGGCGGCAAGCCCACGGCCGCGGCGGTGGTCCAGACGGACCCGGAGCTCGTGCCGCAGCGGCTGATGCGCGCCGCGCTCGCCATGGGCACGTACACGGGCCAGGACCGCTACCTGCTCCACATGCAGCGGGTGCTGGCGCTGGCGCGCGAGGGCCTGGAGATGAAGGGCGGCCTGACGCGTCCCTCGGAGCCCACGCTGCCCACCGTGGAGGCGCCCATCGTGACGACGGCTCAGGCCGCCGTCTTCGACGTGCCGCCCGCGGCGGCGGTGGTGGAGGAAGTGACGCCTCCGGTGGTGCGGCCCGGTGAGGGTTTGACGATGGTGCTGGTGCTCGCCCTGGGGTTGCTGGTGGGGCTGGGGATGCTGGCGTTCATCTTGATGGGCTGAGCGGGGCTCACGTCTCCAGAGGGTGGCCGCGGCATGCTCCCGGTGGGGCTCTCGCCGTGTTCGGCGGGGATGGCCACCGGCGCGTGCTCCGTGGCGGAGCTCACCGGGTTCGCATCCAGCACCAGCAGCACGGCCACCGCGGCGGCGGGCACCAGCCGCGCCGACCAGCCCAGCGGCGTGTGAGACGCTTCTCCGGCGCGCCGCCGGGCCATCAGCGTCAGCCCCAGCACCGTCAGCACCCCGGTGCACGTCCACCGCAGCGCGCGCAGGTTCGCCGTCGCGGCGAGCCCCGTGGCGATCAGCTCCGAGCGCTCCGCGTCCGGCATCCGCGCCAGGCTGGTGAGGAAGCCCAGCAGGTGGCGGGCCTCGAGCGCGCCCACCAGGGCCACCGAGGCCAGGGACGCGGAGACGCCGCTGGCCAGCAGCAGCCTGCGGTTGCGGGGGCCCGCGGCCTCCCGGAAGCCCGAGGGGTCGAAGTGCGCCAGCGCCAGCCCCAGCGCCAGCCCCAGCAGCAGCGCGGTGCTCGTCCAGGCGCCCAGCAGCCGCGGCGCCATGGCCTCTCCCGTGCGGGTCGCCAGCGCCAGGCCCGCCTCCACCGTGTCCAGCCGGGGCAGGGACACCAGCACCCGGTCCATCAGGACCTCGGTGCCCATCAACCCCAGCATCCACGGCAAGGTGGCCAGTCCCAGCATCGCGGACAAGGGCACCCGCCGCTCCACGCCCGAGCCCACCAGCGCCAGGGACAGCAGCGGCACCTCCAGCGCCAGCGCCATCGCCACCAGCGCGGCGAACGGCCCGGCCGCCTGGAGCGCTTGCGACACCCCGGCCACCCCCTTCAGCAGGGGCGCCAATGTGAAGCACCACACAATCACTGTGATGGGCACGGCCAGCGCCACGGTGAGACCGGGCGCGAGGCGAAGCCGGAGCGGAACGAGCATTTCAGGAGAGAGTAGTCTCTCCGGTTAAGCCTGTGAAATTAGACCGGGGGACGACCCACGAGCCAGTAGATGACGCTCGCCAGCGCCCCCGCGACGGGAGAGACGAGCACACCCAGCAGGTAGAGCCTGGGACACCCGCCGTCGCCGCAGCCGACGCGGCCATGGGCGAGGACACCGGTCAGCAGCAGGGGCACGTGCATGCCCATGAGGAAGACGCCGGCGCCGCGCAGCACCAGCCCGCGGTACCAGGGGCGTGTCCACAACCGGAAGACGACGGGGAGCAGCAGCAGCGTCAGCGTGGCCGCGGTGGCCAGGGTGCCCTGCCGAGCCGACACCGCCACACACGCCACGGCCGCGAGCGCCAGGGCGGGGACGAGCAGCAGGGCGTTGAGGGACAGCGGCTCCCGGGGACGCATCGAAGTCAGCCTGGGACGCTGGCAGAGCGACGGTGGGGGTGCAAGGCGGAAGCGGGCGGGGTGTCCGGCAGCGGCCAGGGACGCGCGCCGCCTCACGCCGCGACGGCGCCTTCGCCCAGGAGCTGCGTGTACCGGCCCCGCAGGGCCAGCAGCTGCGCGTGGGTGCCCGCCTCCACCACTCGGCCGCCCTCCACCACGGCAATCAGGTCCGCGTCCCGCACCGTGGACAGCCGGTGCGCGATGACGAGCACCGTGCGCCCCTTCATCAGGGCTGCCAGGCCCTCACCCACGGCGGCCTCGCTCGCCGCGTCGAGCGCGCTGGTGGGCTCGTCCAGCAGCAGCACCGACGGGCGGCACAGGAAGGCCCGCGCCAGCACCAGTCGCTGCCGCTGTCCGCCGGACAGCCGGCCGCCGCGCTCGCCCACCCGCTCATCCAGGCCGCCGGGCAGGGCGCGGACGAAGTCGTCCGCGTGCGCCAGCCGCAGCGCCTCCCACAGCGCCTCGTCCGTCGCCTCGGGCCGGCCCAGCCGCAGGTTGTGCCGCACGGTGCCGGAGAAGAGCACCGGCTCCTGGGGCACCCACGCCACCTGGCCGCGCACGCTGGAAGGCTGGAGCGCCGTCAGCGGCGCCCCGTCCCACAGCACCTGTCCGCCCGACGTGGGCAAGAAGCCCAGCAGCACGGAGAACAGCGTCGTCTTGCCCGCGCCGGAGGGGCCCACCAGCGCCACGCGCGCGCCCGCGGGCACCACCAGGTCCACCCCGCGCAGCGCCTCGCGCCCGTCCGCGTAGGTGGCCCGCACGCCCTCCAGCTTCAGCTCGCGCGCCAGCGGCCCGGCGGCGTCGCCCACGTCCGGCGCGGACGGCGCGTCCGCCATGACGAAGAGGCGCTCCGCGGCGGCCAGGCCCGTCAGCACCTGCGACAGCGTGCCGCTGAGCGACTTCACGGGCTGGTACAGCAGCAACGCGGCGGCCATGAAGGAGAGCAGCCGCCCCGCCAGCGCCGGGTCCGCCGCCACCGCGCGCGCGCCCCAGGCCACCGCCATGGCCACGCCGGCGATGCCCAGCAGCTCCACCGTGGGGCTCACCGCGCCGCGCAGGAAGAGCGAGCGGCGCATCTCCCCCAGGTACTTGTCCGCCTCCACCTCGAAGGCGTCCAGCGCCCGCGGCTGTCCGCGGAAGGCCTGCACCACGGGCAGGTTCTGGAGCTGCTCGGCGGTGAGCGCCGTCAGCGAGCCCAGCCGCTCCTGCGAGCGCGCGGCCACCTTCTTCAGCGAGCGCGCGAAGCGGTTGATGGGCAGCACCGTCACCGGCACCACCACGAAGGTGAAGAGGAACAGCGTCTTGTCGATGAGGAAGCAGGTGACGAGCAGCGCGATGATTTGCAGCCCGTCCTTCACGTAGGACGTGAGCGCCTGCGTCACGGAGAACTCCACCAGGGGCACGTCCGCGGTGAAGCGCGACAGCAGCTCGCCGGAGTGCCGCCGCTCGAAGAACGCGGGGGGCTGGCCGAGCAGCCGTCCGTAGAGGAACCCGCGCAGGTCCGCCATCACCCGCTGGCCCAGCCGCTGCATCAGCCCGCCCTGGAAGAACTGCGCGGTGGCCTTCACCATGGCCACGGCCACGACGAGCAGTGGCAGCCGCTTGAGCAGGGCGTCTCCTGGCAGGGACACCCCGGCGACGGTGACGGGCTCGTGGGTGAGCAGCGCGCGCAGCAGGGGGCCCACCACCCAGGCGTAGGCGGACGTGGCGATGGCCGCGGCCACCGATGCGCTCACCCCCGCGGCGAGCAGCAGGCGGTACGGGCGGAGGTAGCCGAGGAGCCGGCGGTAGACGTGAGGCGAAGGACGGGGAGCCACTGTTCGGCGGCGGACTCTGTCACTGAGTCGCCAGAACGTCCAAGGCTACCGGGCCCTGGAGTCTGATGCCTTGTCGGCTGCCCTGCCACCGGGCGCTTGCAGCGCCCGGGCCAGTTCCATTGCCCACCTTCACCCCTGCGGACAGGTTCAGGGGAGCCATGGAAACCAATAACGAAAAAGAGGCCCTGCTCAATCCGGGCTGTGAGCCGGTCGTGGAGGACGAGGAGCGCCGGCGGCTCCTGTGGCTGATGGCCGAGTACTTCCGGACCATCGGGTACACGGACATCAAGGCGCGCCTTCCCGGCTTCATGCCGCCTCCCATCCTGTCGGGGACCATCGAGGACCACCGCCCCGACTTCACCTGCCGGCAGTCGGATTCGGCACGCACGCCCATCATCCTGGAAATCGTCACCCCGAACATGGTGGAAGACCCCACGGCGGAGAACCGCTGGAGCCTGCTGGCCAGCGCCGCGAAGCTGTACAACGCGGAGCTCCACTTCGTGGTGCCCAAGTGGGCCTCCACCGGCGCGGTGGACCCGGGCCTCAAACGCAGGCTGGCCCGGATGGAGCTGACGGCCAACCGCGTGTGGACCGTCTGACGGCTTCCTCTCTTCCCGCCACGCCACCCGCCCGGTTGCCCGCCTGGCACCGGGTGGGCGCGGGCGGCGCGTGTCCCCGCTGGATTGCTGGTGCGGTTCGCTGCGTTATAGTGACTCGAGTTTCCACGCAGCGCAGAAAAGCACAGCAATTTCCAGGGGTTGTAATCAATGCCAGCGGCGGCGGGTCAGAAGCGCGACTACTACGAGGTCCTGGGCGTCCAGAAGTCTGTCTCCGCGCAGGAGCTCAAGAGCGCGTTCCGCAAGGTGGCGCTGCAGTACCACCCGGACCGGAATCCGGGGAACTTGGACGCCGAGGAGAAGTTCAAGGAGGCCTCGGAGGCCTATGAGGTGCTGAGCGACCCCGAGCGGCGGGCGAAGTACGACCGCTTCGGGCACGCGGGCAACCCCTTCGAGGGCTTCGGCGGCGCCGGGGGCGGGTTCCAGGGCGTCAACATCAACGACATCTTCGGCGAGATTTTCGGCGACATCTTCGGCGGTGGCCGGGGAGGGCGGCGGACGAGCTCGCGTGGCGCGGACCTGCGCTACAACCTGGAAATCACCTTCGAGGAGGCGGCCTTCGGCTGCCGGCCCAAGGTGACCATTCCGCGGCCGAAGAAGTGCGACACCTGCTCCGGCTCCGGCAGCAAGAGCAACACCGGGCCCCGGCCCTGCTCGGCGTGCGGTGGCAGCGGGGAGCTGCGCTACACCCAGGGCTTCTTCGCGGTGTCCCGGCCCTGCGGTGACTGCGGCGGCACGGGCGCGGTGGTGCCGGACCCGTGCACGCGCTGCAAGGGCTCCGGGAAGGTGCCCTCCGAGGAGGTCATCGAGGTGGCCATCCCCGGCGGCGTGGACAACGGCACGCGCGTGCGGCTGTCCGGCATGGGTGAGCCGGGTGACCGGGGCGGTCCTCCGGGTGACCTCTACGTCACCGTCATCGTGAAGGAGCACCCGCTCTTCCAGCGCGAGGAGTACGAGGTCTTCTGCGAGGTGCCCATCTCCTTCACGCAGGCGGCGCTGGGCGCGAAAATCGACGTCCCCACGCTGGACGGGAAGGTGAAGATGACCATCCCCAGCGGCACCCAGTCCGGGAAGGTGTTCCGGCTCAAGGGCAAGGGCATCCCCCACCTGCACAGCCAGCAGCGGGGAGACCAGCACGTGCGCGTCGTGGTGGAGACGCCCACCGAGCTGTCGTCGAAGCAGCGTGAGCTGCTGGAGCGGTTCGCGGAGGCCTCCGGCGAGGAGTCGCATCCGCAGTCGAAGAGCTTCTTCGGGAAGGTGAAGGAGCTGTTCGGCTGACGACGGTTGCGGGCGCGGGGCCGCGAAGGCGCGGCCCCCGTGCCGCGCCTGCCGGGCAGGCGGGCGCCGCGGCGCGGCGGGCCGCCGTGGGCACGGGCACTGCAAAACAGCGGATCCTCGCAGTGGAATCTTCCCCCCGCTCGGGTGTCGACGGGGGCGCACCCCACTGCTATGCACGCCCCTGCCATGGATGTCCTGCCCACCTTGCGCCGCTCGCTCGTCATCGCCCTGGCCCTGCTGCTGACGGCCTGCCCTCGGTCCACCCGCACGCCCTCCGGAGGTCACACCGGCGGGGACCTGCCTTCGGGAGACCCGTTCCCCACGCGTCCTTCGGTGGAGGCGAAGAAGGACCCCGCCGCCGACGCGGCGCTGGCGCAGGCGTCCCAGACGGCCGGCGCCACCCCGGACAAGAAGAAGGCCGCGGAGGCCTACCTGTCGGTGCGCAAGGCGTATCCCGCCACCACCGCGGGCCAGGACGCGCTGTATCAGGCCGGCGTCCTCTTCTTCGAATCCAAGGACTTCGCCAACGCGCGCAAGAGCTTCAACGAGCTGCTCTTCGAGAACCCGCTCTACGCGCGCGCGGACGACGCCAAGCGCAAGCTGGCCGTCTCCGCGATGGAGGTGGGCGCCTACCGCGACGCGTACCAGACGCTCTCCAGCCTCGCCGAGCGCGCCAGCGGCGCCGAGCGCACCCAGCTGCTCAACGAGGCCGCCCGCGCCGCCGAGGGCGCTGGCCTCTACGAGCAGGCGCTGAGGATGGCGGTGGACGAGGCGGGCCAGGCCCAGGGCGCGCAGGCGCAGGCCGCCGCGGTGGCCAAGGTGGAGGCGCTGGTGGAGGGCCGCGCGGGCTTCGCGGACATCGCCCGCGTGGCGGAGGGCCTGCCTGCGTCCAACCCGGCGTGGCCCGTCATCACCTTCAAGCTGGCGCGCGTCTACTACCACCTGCGTGACTGGACGCGGCTGGAGGAGACGCTGAACCGCTTCCTCGCCCAGGCGCCCGGCCACGCCTTCGCGCCGCAGGCCCGCGAGCTGCTGGCCCGCGCCACGCGCCGGGTGGAGGCCCGCCCGCGCACGGTGGGCGTGCTGCTGCCCATGACGGGCCGCTACCAGCCCATTGGCGAGGCGGTGCTGCGCGGCATCCAGCTGGGGCTGGAGGGCAGCGGCGTGGAGCTGGTGGTGAAGGACACGCAGGGCGACGTCAACAAGACGGGCCAGGCCATGGAGCAGCTGGCCTTCGACGACGGCGCCATCGCCGTGCTGGGGCCCCTGCTGGCGGACGACTCGAAGCGCGCGGCGCTGGTGGCCGAGGAGCTCCAGGTGCCGCTGCTGACCATGAGCCGTCAGGACGGCATCACCGAGCTGGGCGGCTACATCTTCCGCAACATGCTCACCAACGCGGCGCAGGCGGAGGCCATCGCCGACTACGCGATGAACGTGAAGGGCTACAAGCGCTTCGCGCTGCTGTACCCGAACATCCCTTACGGCGTCGAGCTGGCGGACGCCTTCTGGGACCAGGTGGTGGCGCGGGGCGGCGGCGTGCGCGGGGCGGAGCGCTACTCGCACGACCAGACGACCTTCACCACCGAGGCCAAGAAGCTGGTGGGCCGCTACTACCTGGATGACCGCGGCGACTACATCGAAGGCGTGCGCGACGTGCAGGGGGAGAAGCTGGACGCCTTCCGCCGCCGCAAGGCGATGGAGAAGGTGCGGAGCGGCGTGGAGCCCATCATCGACTTCGACGCCATCTTCATGCCGGACGACTGGCGCCGCGTCAGCCTGGTGGCGCCCGCGCTGGCGGTGGAGGACATCGTCACCAACGCGTGTGAGCCGCGCGACTTGGAGCGCATCCGCAAGACGACGGGCAAGCGGGAGCTGAAGACGGTGACGCTCTTCGGCGCAAACCAGTGGAGCAGCCCCAAGGGCCGCTCGGGGCTGCCGGAGCTGGTGGAGCGCGGCGGCAAGTTCGTCACCTGCTCGGTGTACGTGGACGGCTTCTTCGTGGACTCGCAGCGTCCGGCCACGCGCCGCTTCGTGCAGCAGTACCGCGAGGCCTACCGGGCGGAGACGGGCCGGGACCCGGGGCTGCTGGAGGCCATTGGCTACGACTCCGGCCGGATGGTGCGGCAGCTCATGGAGCGCAAGGATGCGCCCCGCACGCGCGCGCAGATGCGCGACGCGCTGGCCAACCTGAAGGACTTCGACGGGGCCACCGGGCGCACGTCCTTCAACGAGAAGCGCGAGGCGGTGAAGCAGCTGTTCCTGTTGTCCATCGACAACAAGGGCGTGAAGGAAATCAACGTCGAGCAGGAGCGGCAGAAGGCCGCCTCGGCGTCAGGAGGCTCTGGGACATGACGTTCGCGAGGGGGGCGTTCGCGCTGCTGGCGGGCGGGGTGGTGGC
>NZ_JABXEP010000016.1:0-77757 GCF_013372605.1 Myxococcus sp. AM009 | reverse complement strand
GGTCTGCCCGAACTGTGACGGGTACAACTCGCCTCGCTCGGCCGCAGAGCGCACATGCGGCCGAGCGAGGCGAGTTGTACCCGTCACAGTTCGGGCAGACCACGGCGAGGGAGGACAGCAGGAGCTGTGACATGAGCGGAGGCGAATCTACGGGGCCGTAAAACACCGGGTCAACGAAAGCGAACGCACCAACTGGGGTGTCCTGGAGGGAGGTGACGTCCAGGTGTGGGGCAACGTTGCCCCTCCGTTGGTGCAAAGTTACGATTGCTCCTCATTCGATGATTCGCCTGAACGACATCCTCCAACGGGTTTCCCAGTACCACCCCGACCCCGACCTGGACATCATCAAGAAGGCCTACGTCTATTCGGCCAAGGTCCACCAGGGTCAACTCCGGAAGTCAGGCGAGCCCTACCTCGTCCACCCGCTCGAGGTCGCCGGCATCTTGGGCGAGCTCAAGCTGGACGAGGCGTCCATCGTCACCGGACTCCTTCACGACACCATCGAGGACACGCTGGCCACCGCGGAGGAGCTGACGGAGCTCTTCGGTTCGGAAGTGGCCCAACTGGTAGACGGCGTCACCAAGCTCTCCAAGTTCTCCGCCTCCGCCAGCCTGTCGCAGGAGGAGAAGCAGGCGGAGAACTTCCGGAAGATGATCATCGCGATGGCGCAGGACATCCGCGTCATCCTGGTGAAGCTGGCGGACCGCACGCACAACATGCGGACGTTGGACCACATGTCGGAGGAGAAGCAGGCCCGCATCGCGCAGGAGACGCTGGACATCTACGCGCCGCTGGCCAACCGGCTCGGTATCTCCTGGATCAAGACAGAGCTGGAGGACCTGAGCTTCCGCTACGTCAAGCCGCAGGAGTTCTTCGCGCTCCAGGAGAAGCTGAACAAGCGCAAGAAGGAGCGGGAGAAGTACATCGAGGACACGTGCGACGTCATCCGCTCCAAGCTGGCCGAGCGTGGGCTGAAGGGCGAGGTGAGCGGCCGCTTCAAGCACGTCTACAGCATCTACAAGAAGATCAAGTCACAGGGCATCGACTTCGATCAGATCCACGACATCATCGCCTTTCGCATCATCGCGCCCGCCGCGCCCTCCTGCTACGAGGCGCTCGGGCTGGTGCATGAGATGTGGAAGCCGGTGCCGGGGCGCTTCAAGGACTTCATCGCGATTCCGAAGCCCAACATGTACCAGTCGCTGCACACGACCATCATCGGTCCGCTCAGCGAGCGCGTGGAGGTGCAGATCCGCACCGCGGAGATGCACAAGATCGCCGAGGAAGGCATCGCCGCGCACTGGAAGTACAAGGAGGGCAAGGCCGTCATCTCCAAGGATGACGAGAAGTTCGCCTGGCTGCGGCAGTTGATGGAGTGGCAGCAGGACCTGAAGGACCCGAAGGAGTTCCTGGAGACGGTGAAGGTGGACCTCTTCACCGACGAGGTCTTCGTCTTCACGCCCAAGGGCGACGTGCGCTCGCTGCCTCGCGGCGCCACGCCGGTGGACTTCGCCTACGCCATCCATTCGGACGTGGGCAACCGGTGCGTGGGCGCCAAGGTGAACGGGAAGATCGTCCCGCTCCGCTACAAGATGAAGAACGGGGACACGGTGGAGGTGCTCACCAGCCCCCAGCAACACCCGTCCAAGGACTGGCTCACCTTCGTCAAGACGAGCCGGGCGCAGCAGCGCATCCGCGGCTTCATCAAGCAGCAGCAGCGCGAGAAGAGCCTGCAGCTGGGGCGCGAGCTGGCGGACCGCGAGCTCAAGCGCTTCCAGCTCAACTTCAACCGGTTGCTCAAGTCCGGCGAGATGAAGAAGGCCGCCGTGGACCTGGGCTTCCGCGTGGAAGACGACATGCTGGTGGCCATTGGCTACGGCAAGGTGACGCCGCAGCAGCTGTCACACCGGCTCGTCCCCCAGGAGAAGCTCAACGCCGCGGAGGCCGGGGCACGCGCGGACGCGAACACCGCCGCCTCGGCGCCCTCCGGTGGAGGGGGCAACTCGGTGCTGCCGGGCCTGTCCCGCGTCACCGACCTGGCGAAGCGGCTGGTGGGCCGCAGCAGCCGCAGCGGCGTGCAGATTGGTGGCGTGGACGATGTCCTCGTGCGCTTCGGGCGGTGTTGCAACCCCGTGCCCGGAGATCCCATCGCCGGCTTCATCACCCGGGGGCGGGGCGTCACGGTCCACACGGTCGGCTGTGAAAAGGCCCTGGCCACGGACCCCGAGCGGCGCGTGGACGTGTCGTGGGACGTCCGGGGCGACTTCAAGCGCCCCGTCACCCTGCGCGTCCTCACCGCGGACCGGCCGGGTCTGCTGGCGGACATCACCAACACCTTCTCCAAGAAGGGCGTCAACATCTCCCAGGCCAACTGCCGGGCCACCGGGGATGACCGGGCGGTGAACACCTTCGAGGTCACCATCTCCGACCTCAAACAGCTCACCGACCTGATGCGGACCATCGAGCGGCTCCAGGGCGTCTACTCCGTCGAGCGCATCTAGCCGCCCTCGCCTTTCGTGTTAGAGCGCCCGGAAACCCCGGCGGCCCGGTTCGGGCCGCTCTCACCCCCGAGGTGCGCCGCATGGCTCGCAAGACAATCCACTCCGACCAGGCCCCCAAGGCCATTGGCCCGTACTCCCAGGCGGTGCAGGTGGACGCCGGGAAGATGACCTTCCTCTCCGGCCAGATTCCCCTGGACCCGTCCACCATGGAGATGGTGCAGGGCGACGTCGTCGCGCAGGCGGAGCGGGTGATGGAGAACCTGAAGGCCGTGCTCGCCGCCAGCGGGCTGGACTTCTCCCACGTCGTGCGCTGCACCATCTTCCTCATCGACCTGGGGGACTTCGCCCGGGTGAACGAAGTCTACGGCCGCTACTTCACCGGCGCGCCGCCGGCCCGCGCCACCGTGCAGGTGTCCGCGCTGCCGCGTGGCTCCAAGGTGGAGATTGACGCCATCGCCGTGTCCTGAGGCGACGGCTGGAAAGACGAAGGCCGCCGGACTCAGAGGAGTCCGACGGCCTTTGTCGCGTCAGGGCCCTGGGGCCCCGGCGGGGACTACTTGGAGTCGGCCACCGTGGGGCCGCTCTTCTTCAGCTCCTCGTCGATGACGCGCTTGAACGCGTCGACGGGCTGGGCGCCCACGAGCGTGCGGCCATTGATGAAGAACGTCGGGGTGCCGTTGGCGCCCACGCTGGACGCCTGCGCCATGTCGGCCTCGATCTGCGCGTTGAACTTGCCCTGGTCCAGCGCGGCCTTGAACTTGTCCATGTTCAGGCCCAGCTCCTGCGCGTACTTCTCCAGCGAGGCGCGGTCCAGCGCGCGCTGATTGGCGAAGAGCTTGTCGTGGTACTCCCAGAACTTGCCCTGCTCGTGCGCGGCCAGCGCGGCGGCGGCGGCCGGCTTGGCGTTGGCGTGGAAGGGCAGCGGCTGGTTCTTGAAGGCGACCTTGATCTTCCCGCCGTACTGGTCCTCCAGCTGCTTCAGCGTGGGCACCACGCGGCTGCAGAAGGGGCACTCGAAGTCGGAGAAGGCGACGATGGTGATGGGCGCGTTCTTGTTGCCCTTCACCGGGGCGTTGCCCACGTCCACCTTCTGGACCGGGGGCTCGGCGGGGGCGCCAGGGGCCGCGGCGGCCGCCTTCGGGGCGTTGGCGACGTTCTCCGCGTTCAGCTTCGCGTAGAGCTCCTCGGGCCGGGTGCCGGCGGCGAGCAGCTTGTCCGCCTTGCCAATCTCCTCGTCGATGACGCGCTTGAAGGCCTCGAAGGGCTGCGCGCCGACGAACTCACGGCCGTTGATGAAGAACGTCGGGGTGCCGTTGGCGCCCACGGCGTTGCCGGCGGCCATGTCAGCCTCGACCTTCGCCTTGAACTTGCCCGAATCCAGGGCGGCCTTGAACTTGTCCAGGTTCAAGCCCAGCTCCTGCGCGTACTTCTCCAGGGAGCCGCGGTCCAGGGCCTTCTGATTGGCGAAGAGCTTGTCGTGGTACTCCCAGAACTTGCCCTGCTCGTGGGCGGCGTGGGAGGCCTCGGCGGCCAGCTTCGCGTTGGCGTGGAAGGGTAGCGGCTGGTGACGGAACACCACGCGCACGTCCTTGGCGTAGCCGTCCTTGATCTTCGACAGGGTGGGGCCCACGCGGCTGCAGAAGGGGCACTCGAAGTCAGACCACTCGACGATGGTCACCTTGGCGGTGGCCGGGCCGAAGGAGGGCGAGTCCGAGGGGACCTCCACCTTGTGGACCTTGGCGGCGGGCTGCTGCTGCTGCTGCGCCTTGGGTGCGGCGCGCTCGGCGCCCTTCTCGATGATCTTCGCGTACACCTGCGAGGCGGGCACGCCGCCCTTCACCAGGTTCTCCGCCTTGACCAGCTCCTCGTCGATGAGGGCCTGGAAGTTGGCGATGGGCTGCGCGCCCGACAGGAAGCGGCCATTGATGAAGAAGGCCGGGGTGCCGCTGGCGCCCAGCTGGCTGGCCAGGGCCTGGTCGCGGGTGATGATGTCCTGGAACTTGGGGTTGCCCAGCTCGGCCTTCCACTTGTCCAGGTTCAGGCCCAGGTCCTTGGCGTACTGCTCCAGGGACGCGTCATCCAGCTTCTTCTGATTGGCGAAGAGCTTGGCGTGGTACTCCCAGTACTTGCCCTGCTCGCCGGCCGCCATCGCGGCGATGGCCGCGGGCTTGGCGCGCGGGTGGAAGGAGAGGGGGTTCTGCTTCATCACCACGCGGAGCTTCTTGCCGTACTGCTCCTGGAGCTTCTCGATGGTGACGTTCGCCCGGCTGCAGAAGGGGCACTCGTAGTCGGAGAACTCGACCACGGTGATGAGCGCGTCAGCGCTGCCGTGGGTGGGCGAGTTCTCGACGGGCACCTTGAACACGGTGGGATCCACCGGTCGGCGTCCACCCGGCGCCGGGGCGGCGGCAGGCGAGTTCGGTGCGGCCTTGGCGACTTCGGACTTCGTGGACGGGCCGGTGGTGACGCGGCCGCCAACGAACCCGAGCACCAGGCCGACCAGCAGGGCCACGATGACATTGGGCTTCATGAGTGGTTCTTGCTCCTTCGCCATGGGGCCGGCATTGTGGGCCCGAGCGGGTTTTCAACGAGGGCAGAGGGCGGCGGTCTTAACAGAGGGAATTCCAGACGCGCAAGCAAGCCGCTCTGGCATTCCAGGGAGCCGCGCCCCCTCAGGGGGCCCCAAACTTGGGAGACTTCGTAAAAATTCCGTCAGAGTCCCGATCATGGACGCGGCCGTGCACATCGACACCCGGGGGGCCTTGTGTCCCATGCCCATCCTGGAGCTCGCCAAGGCCATGAGAGCCCTGGCGCCAGGGACGCTCGTGGAGCTCGTCTCCACGGATCGCGGGCTGGAGGCGGACCTCCCCGCCTGGTGTGAGGCTACGGGGAATCCACTGGTTCGCCTGGAGCGCCGGGAGGCCCTCTACGTGGGCTGGGTGCGCAAGGCGGGTTGAGCCGCCTGCCGCCAGCCCACGCCTCGCTTCAGAGCATCTGCAGGACGCGGTCTTCCAGGCGCTGGCCGCGGCTGACGCCCAGGATGAGCACGTCGTGCTGCAGCAGGTGACGCACCACCTGGCTGATGACCTCTTCGGGCGCCACGCCGCCGCTGAAGCGCACGCGCAGCACGGTGTCGCTCTCCATGCGCGCGTCCGTGACGTGCGGCATCCCGGTGAGCTCCGGGATGATGACGCTGCCGCGGGCGATCTGGACCCGGAACTCGGCGCCCTGGCCGGTGAGCTCATTCATGCTCCCCGCCTGGGCGAGCGCGCCCTTGTCGAGGATGGCGGCCGCGTCACACAGCTCCTCCAGCTCCTGGAGGTTGTGGCTGGAGACCACCACCGTCTGCCGGCCCTTCATGTCGCGGATGACCTGGCGCACCTGGGCGGCGATGCGCGGGTCCAACCCGGCGGTGGGCTCGTCCAGCAGCACCAGCGGCGGGTTGCCCATGAGGGCCTGGGCCATGGCCGCGCGCTTGGCCATGCCGTGGCTGAGCGCCTGCGTCTGGACGTTCCAGGCCTCCATGAGGCCCACCTTGTCCAGGGCCTCGCGCGCCTCGCGCTCGGGCTCAGCCAGGGCGGACAGCCGCGCCCAGTATGTGAGCAGCGCGCCCACCTCCCAGCCGGGCGGCAGCACCGCGTCCTGTGGCAGCGCGCCCAGGAGGCCCTTGAGGGCGCCCGGGGTGGTGGGGTCCACGTCCATGACCTTGAGCGTGCCCTCGGACGGGTAGAGGTAGCCGCACATCATGGAGAAGGTGGTCGTCTTGCCGGCGCCGTTGGGGCCGATGAGCCCGTACACCGTGCCCTTGGGCACGGAGAAGCTGACGCCGTTGACGGCGACCTTGGGGCCGAAGCGCTTGGAGACGCCGAACAGTTCAATGGCCACGTCGCTCACAGGTCCCTCGCGCGCAGGATGCCGTAGGCCGCCATCAGGAAGACGAACGCGAAGACCGCGTAGGCGGCTCCGCTCGCGCCGAACTGCGCCAGGCCCGGGTGCAGCAAGTCACTGGCGTAGTACGACGGCGACAGGTAGCGCAGGAAGCGCAGGTTGCCCGTGTCACCCGACGCCCGGCCGATGGTGTCCATCAGCCAGAAGACGAACAGCAGGATGAAGTTGAAGACCAGGCTCACCGCTGGCGACCGGAACAGGCTGGAGCACAGCGTCGTGAGGGCCACGTAGGCCAACGAGAAGACGATGGCCGCCAGCCAGAACTTCAGCAGGTTGAGCGCCACGGCGGCGAAGCCGAAGTCCGGGTTGGCCACGCGGGCGTAGACGAAGATGGCCAGGTCGATGATGAGCACCAGGCCGAGCAGCAGCGTCGCCTGCGTCAGGAACTTGCCCAGCAGCACCGACGAGCGCCGCGCGCGCACCGTGAGGTAGCGCATGGAGCGCGGGCCCACCTCACCGCTGATCTGATCGAAGCCCATCAGCGCGATGTACGCGGGCAGGAAGAAGAGGGTGATCTTGAAGACGATCAACACCTCCAGCGGCACCTGCGCCAGGGCCTCGATCATCGCGGAGTCGTTGCTGGTGAGGAAGCCCAGCACGCCCTTGCGCATCTCCTCGTTGATCTGCACGGAGGCGCTCGCATCCGCCCCGGCGCCCTCCAACTGCTTGGCGACGGCGCCGCGGATTTCGCCCGCGAGCCAGCCGACCACCAGCAGCACCAACGTGGAGAACATGCTGTAGAGGCCGAGCAGCACCACCGTCCGGCCACTGCGCACGGCCCGGCGGAGCTCGGCGCTCCAGATGACCACCGTTTCTTTCAATCCGTCCAAAGTGTGGGCGAACCTAGCGGAGTTGCACACCCCTCCGCCAAGTTTCTGATTTCAGCGAGGGGTGGAAGCGACCGGGGAGGCATCCGTGGACAGCGCGTCCCCAGCCGGTAGGATCCAGGCGTCGTTCACCCCCTGGAGCCCCCCGCAGCAATGCGCTTCCACCGCCGTCTCCTGTCCGCCGCCGCGCTGCTCCCCCTGGTCCTCGTCATTGGAGCGACCGAGCCGGAGCAGCCCGCGTCCGCCGGTGTCTCCGGAGACGGTGGGGTGGGGGCGAGCGCCCCTGGCACGGCGTCCCAGGATACCGTCCAGACGGACGCGGGGCCTTCAGGCTCCGCCGCCGTGTCCGCCGCGGCGGTGCTCGGGGGGGAGTCTCCAGACGGGGGCCTTGCGGCGCTGGCCGCGGAGCCGGGGATGGTGCCGCCCGCTCCCGTGCCCTCGCGCGCGAAGGCGCCGCCCATCGCCAAGGTGAAGCCGCTGCCCAGGTCCGCGGACCTCATGGCCCGCGCGACGCTGGAGGGCGGGAAGCTGGTGGTGAAGGAGAAGGGCGGCAAGAAGACGCAGCTCACCATCGACCCGGTGCTGCAAGCGTCGCTGACGCAGATCCTCCGCAATTATGAGACGCCCTACGGCGCGGCCGTGGTGCTGGAGCCGTCCACCGGACGGGTGCTGGCGCTGGCGGAGCACTCGGCGGCGAGGCCGGAGCTGCGAGGCCTGCCGGTCCGCGCGGTGTTCCCCGCGGCCAGCGTCTTCAAGATCGTCACCGGCAGCGCGCTGCTGGAAGCCGGCGTCACGCCGGAGACGGAGGAGTGCTTCCACGGCGGCAAGCGGCGCATCTCCGAGAAGCACCTGCAGGACAGTGAGCGGGACGGCGCCTGCTATTCGCTGGCGCTGGCCATGGGCAAGAGCGCCAATGTCATCTTCGCCAAGCTGACGAACAAGCACCTCACCGTGGACGCGCTGCGCCGCATGGCGGCCCGCTTCCGCTTCAACCGTGAGATTGAGTTCCCCGTGCCGACGGACGTGTCGCTCGCCGCCATCCCGGAGGAGCCGTTCAGCCTGGCCAACACGGGCGCGGGCTTCGGGGACGTGTACCTGTCCCCGCTGCACGGCGCGCTCGTCGCCGCGGTGGCCGCCAACGAGGGCCGCTGGGTGGACCCGCTCCTCTTCGAGCCCGAGGGCCCGGCGCCGCTGCTCCCGGTGGAAGGCGAGCCCGTCCTCTCACCGGAGGCCGCGAAGGCCCTCACGGTGATGCTGGAGGAGACCGTCACGCACGGCACCGCGCGCGCCGTGTTCCGCGAGCGCGGCTTCCGCGTGGACGACGCCGTGGGGAAGACAGGCTCCCTGGCGGATCGCGAGCCCTTCCGCGACTACTCGTGGTTCGTGGGCTTCGCGCCCAAGGACAACCCGCGTGTCGCCGTGGCCGCCATCATCGTCAATGACCCCAAGTGGCGCATCCGGGGCACCTGGCTGGGACGCGAGGCGCTCCGCCTGGGCCTGGAGCGGCTGCCCGCGCCCGTGGAGATGACGGCCCCGGCCTCCGCCGCCGGCAAGCACTGACGCGTCCGTCAGCGCGGCGTCAGCTTCACCAGCCCCGCGTCCACGAAGCCGGCGAAGAACTTCAGCGCATCCAGCTCCTGCAGCGGCGATACGTGGACGATGGCGGCCACGTCGCGCCGTCCGTCGATGCGCGACAGCAGGTAGCGCTCCGGCGCGGAGAGCTGGAGCGTCTTCAGGTGCCCGGGCGCGACCTGGAGCGTGGGGACCCTGGGCGGCTCGGACAGCTCCCGCCGCAGGTGCACCAGGAGCTTCTCCTGGGCCGCCTTGACGAACTCCGCCGTGCGAGGGGAGGGCGACATCTCATGCGCCCGCCGCGCCAGCGCCTCGCCGTCCCGCGCGTTGCCGGCGTCGAGGAACAGCTGCGCGGCCTGGAGCACCTCGTCCGACGACGTCTCCGAGCCGATGATGCCCGGCTCTGCGTCCTCCTCCACCACCACGGACAGCTCGGACGCGGGCGGCTCGTCGGACACCTTCACCGCGTCCAGGCGGTAGAGCGCGTACAGCCGCTGGTAGAGGAAGAAGTCCGTGGCGTGCAGCGCCAGCGCGATGCCGTCGATGGTGAGGCCGTCCTTGATGAGCTGGACGATGCGCTCGTCCATGCTCCCGGGCTTGCGTTCGGGCAGCTTGCGCTCGTCCACCGCGAGCCGGACCGCGCCGGAGGGGAAGACGGCGCGGATGGCCTGCCAGGCCGTCTCCCGGAACTCGCCCTCGCGGTGGACGTCCAGCAGCTCTACGCTGACGTCCAGTCCCGCGACCTCCGGCGCCGTGTCCGCCGCCTCGAAGACGAAGTCGCCGTCCTCCCAATGGAAGGCGTCGAGGATCATCTCCCGGAACTTGTGGCTGAGCGTGCCGCGCACCGTGGCTTCCGGCACCAGCCCCGTCATCACCAGAATCTTCCCCAGGAAGATGCGCGTCTCCGCCTGGGTGGAGAACGCCTTCTCCAGCTGGTCCTCCGTCAGGTGGCCCATATTGATGAGGAACTGACCGAAGAACTCGCGCGGCTGGTTGGAACTGGCGCTGACCACATGGCCTTCGCGCAGCTCCAGTTGCTTGCGCACGTCCCCACGCTCCACCTTCAGGGACCCCGTCGCTCGCCGGTTCCCGAGATAGACGACGAGGTCCTTGAGAGGCATCGTCGAGAAGTCGCCAGACAAGCCACGCATTAACCGTCCATCCTGCCCCGCATGCGCGTCGATATCTACTCGAAACCCAATTGCTCTCTCTGTGACAAGGCGGCCGCCGTCGTGGAGTCCGTGCGTGCTCGCATCCCCTTCGACCTGCGGATCATCTCCATCCTGGAGGACGCGGAGGCCTTCACCGCCTGGCGTTACGACATCCCCGTGGTCGTCATCGAGGGGGTGCCCGCCTTCAAGCACCGCGTGGACGCCGCGGAGTTCGAGGCGCGGCTGCATGAGGTCAAAGGTGGCACAGCCATTGCTAAATCCGCTGCCCAGAATGGGTAGCCAGCTTCCCTTCGCTAGTAAATCCGAGGGGATGAAGAAGTCGGGATGGGGTTCGAGGCTGTAATTCAGGGGTGGGCCTCGAAAAGCGGCGGAGAAAAGTTCACGCGGGAAGGTGGAACGGTGGGTGTGCGAAGGAAGCGAGTGGGCAAGGCCGGACAGCCGCCCACCGTGCTCGTCGTCGAGCCACGAGCAGCAGACCTGGAGCGGACCCGGTTGCTCCTGGGGGAGGCCGGCTTCCGGGTGGTGCCGGTGACGCGCTTCGACGCGGCGGTGCCGCTCTTCGAGGTCATCCGCCCGGCCGCGGTGTTGCTGGCCGCGCAGGCGCCGGACTTCGCGGCCGTCCAGGTCGCGCGCCGGTTGCGGCAGCTCAGCCATGGCGCGGTGCCGCTGCTCTACCTGGTGGATGAGCGGGACGCCGAGGCCCGGCGGTACTGCCTGGAGCGGGGGCAATGCGTGGACCTGGTGCCTCGTTCGGGCACTGGCGTGGAGCTGGCGACCAAGCTCCACGCCCAGCTGAAGCTGAAGGACGCGGTGCTGCGGGCCGCGGCGGGGGAGGAGGCCGGCACGGCCCAGGCGCTTCATGACCCGGTGACAGGGCTCTACAACCGGCCCTTCCTGCTGGAGCTCATCAACCTGGAGGCGCGGCGGGCGGAGCGCTACGGCGGCGGTTTCTCCGTGATGGCGGCGGAGGTCGGGGGCTGGTCGGCCTTCCGCAAGGAGTTCGGGCGCGGCATGGCGGAACGTCTGCTGGTGTACAGCGCGGTGGTGCTGGGGCAGACGGTGCGCGACGCGGACGCGGTGGCCCGCGTGGGTGAATGTCAGTTCGCGCTGATGCTGCCGGGGACGCCCGCGGAGTCGGTTCAGGAGGTGGTAGGCCGCGTGGCGGCGCGCTTCGACACGGCGCGCTTCCAGGTGGAGGGGAAGGTGGTGCGCGCGTCACTGGAGCTGGGGACGGTGAGCTTCCCGGACTCGGTGGGAACGCCCACGCAGTTGTTGAGCGCGGCGCAGCAGGACATGCGACGCGCGCGTGAGTTTCGCCGGATGGTCGGGAGCTCCTCCCGGCTGTCGGTGTGAGGGTGGTCGGACTTCGATGCAGCGGGCGAGTGGAGGCGAGGGGATGGACCGGATCGCGGTGCTGGTGGTGGATGACGAAGAGTCGGTGCGCACGTTTCTGTCTGAGCTGCTCGGCAGTGCGGGGTACCAGGTGCGCTGTGCCGCGAATGGCAGCCAGGCGCTGGAGATGCTGTCAGGCGGCTCCTTCGACGCGGTGTTGCTGGACGTGGTGATGCCGGAGATGAGCGGTCTGGAGGTGCTGCGCCGCTACCAGTCCATGGGCGGCGGGGCGCCCGTCATCGTGCTCAGCGCGCTGTCGGGGGCGGACGATGCCGTGCGCGCGATGAAGATGGGCGCCAGCGACTACCTGGCCAAGCCGTTTGGCAACGACGAGCTCCAGGACGCGTTGGCCCGGGCCCTGGGAACGCGGGCGCCGGAGCGCCAGGTCGTGGCGCCCGTCCTGCCCGCGCGCGGGGTGATGCCGGCGGCGGAGCCAGCGCAGGAGCAGCGCGTCCTCATCTCCACCTCGCCCGCCATGCGCCGCGCGCGCGCGCTGGTGGAGCGCATCGCCGACACCGACGTCCCGGTGCTGCTGCTGGGCGAGTCCGGCACGGGCAAGGAGGTCATCGCGCGGGAGATTCACGCGCGCAGCCAGCGGCGCAACCGTCCGTTCATCAAGGTGAACTGCGCGGCGCTGCCCGGCGAGCTGCTGGAGAGCGAGCTGTTCGGCCACGAGCGCGGCGCCTTCACCGGCGCCACCGCGGAGAAGCCAGGCAAGTTCGAGCTGGCCGACCAGGGCACCATCTTCCTGGACGAGATTGGCGAGATGGCCATCCGGCTCCAGGCCAAGCTGCTCCAGGTGCTCCAGGACGAGGAGTTCTTCCGCGTCGGTGGCAAGAAGAGCGTGCGCGTGGACAGCCGCGTCGTCGTGGCCACCAACCGCGACCTGGAGAAGGAAATCGCGCTGGGCAACTTCCGCGAGGACCTCTTCTACCGCCTCAACGTGGTGGCCATCCGCCTGCCGGCCCTGCGCGAGCGCCGTGAGGACGTGGTGCCCCTGACGGACCACTTCCTCAAGAAGTACGGCCGCGGCTATCTCAGCGGCGTGTCCGAGCTGCCCACGGAGGTGCTGCACGCCTTCGCGGACTACGACTGGCCGGGCAACGTGCGTGAGCTGGAGAACATGGTCCGCCGGCTGTGCGTGCTGAAGGACCCGACGCTGGTGCTCGACGAGCTTCGGGCCGGGGTCCGCACCCCCGCGAGCGCGCCGTCCCTCCCCACGTCCTACGCCGGTGACGACGGTGGCCCCTTCGGCCGCGCGCACGACGAGGGCTTCCGCACGCCGCCGCCCGCCGTGCAGGTGCTGGAGATGCCGTCGCGCGGGGCCGCCTTCGGGCTTGCGTCCGTCGCGCCGCTGGCTCCGCCCGCGCACGCGCCCATGTTGATGGAGTCCGCGAACGCGGTGGTGGCCGCGCCGCGCTACGTCAATCCCTTCGACGTGCCACAGCCTCCGCCTCCGCCCGCGCCTGCCGGGGAGCCGTCCCTGAAGGACATCGGCAAGCGGGCCGCGATGCTGGCCGAGCGCGAGGCGATACTCGCCATGCTCCAACGCACCGCGTGGAACAAGCGGCGCGCGGCCACCAAGCTGCGCATCAGCTACAAGGCGCTCCTCTACAAAATCAAGGAGTGCGGCATCATCGACCCGCGCTCGAGCGCGGAGCTGTAGGGGCGCCGCAGCCGTCGCTTGCACTGTCCCCGCGGTCTCGCTATCGCGGGGACATGACGCCTCCTCTTGTCCTCCTGGGGTCCGGTTACACGCTCACGCGGCTCGCGGTGGCGGAGGCCCGCGCCGGGCGCGACGTGCTGGCGGCCACGCGTGACGCCGCGCGCCGGGCCGACCTGGAGCGCGCCGGAGCCCGCGTCACCGACCTGGATGACGCGCTCACGCACACCGCGGGGGCGCACGTCGTCGTCTCGGTGCCGCCCGACGCGGGGTTGGACACGCGCATCGCCTCGGCGCTGGCCGGCCAGGCTCCCGCGCGGCTCGTCTACCTGTCCTCCACCGGCGTCTATGGCCGCGCGCGGGGCCACGTGGACGAGGACACCCCGGTGGAGCTGTCCACGCCGTCATCGCGCGAGCGCATCGAGGCGGAGTCGCGCTACCTGCCGCTGGGCGCCATGGTGATGCGCATCGCCGGTATCTACGGGCCGGGGCGCGGCATCCACACGCGCCTGCTGTCGGGGGCGCTCCGGCTGCCCGAAGGCGGCGGCGGACGCATCTCCCGCATCTATGTCGATGACCTGGTGGAGTCCCTTCGCGTGGTGCTGACGCGTGGCGAGCCTGGCGCCCTGTACTGCGTCGCGGATGACCGCCCCGCGCCCACCGAGGAGCCGGTGGCCTGGCTCAGCCAGCGCCTGGGCGTACCGATGCCGCCCCGCATTCCCGTGGCGCAGCTCAACGAGACGGTGCGAGGCGACCGCGCCATCTCCAACGCGCGCCTGAAGTCGCTGGGCTGGGCGCCCCGCTACCCGGACTTCATCGCGGGGTACACGGCGCTGCTGGAGGCGGAGGGCCGCGGCGCCGGACCGACGCAGGTCGTCATCCGCAAGCTGGTGGCGGAGGACGCGGAGGCGTTCAAGGCGCTGCGGCTCAGGGGGCTGCGGGACAACCCGGAGTCCTTCGCGGCCTCGGAGGAGGAGGACTCGGCGCTGTCCCTGGAGGCCGTGCGCGGCTGGCTGGTGGGCGAGTCCCAGTGCGTCCTGGGGGCCTTCCACGGTGGGCAGCTCGTGGGCGCGTTGGGGTTGAAGCGCGAGTCCCGGGCCCGGCTGGCGCACAAGGCGGTGGTGTGGGGCATGTACGTGGCGCCGGAGGTCCGCTCGCGGGGCGTGGGCCGGCGGCTGCTGACCGCGCTCATCGACGAGGCGCGGAAGCTGGGCGGCCTCAAGTGCCTGCTGCTCGCCGTCGCGGTGGGGAACGCGCCCGCGCACGCGCTGTACCGCTCGCTGGGGTTTCGGACCTACGGCGTGGAGCCCAACGCGCTGAAGGTAGGGGAGACCTTCCTCGACGAGGAGATGATGGTCCTCACCCTGTGAGCCGGGGCGGGTGACAGATTTTCGAGGCCCCGGTGTTCCAGGTGACGCGCGAGGCCGGAGGCGGCGGGACACGGGAACCGAGGGCTCTTCGCCGCGCTGGAGACGCACTGCGCATGGCCCCTGGCACCCCTGACTGGCTTCTGGAGCGAATCATCCTGGGCGAGCTGCCGCCAGCGGCGCTGTCCGCCGCGCGAGCCCGGCTCGAGCGTGAGCCCGGCGGCGCCGCGAGGCGGGCCCGGCTGGACGCCGACTCTCGCCAGACGCTGGAGCGTCATCCGCCCGCCGCGGTCGCCGCCGAGGTGGCCCGGCGCGAGCACAAGGCCCTGGCCCGCGCGGCGGAGGCGCGGCGCGGCGACTCGCAGGGGTGGCATGGGCTGTCACTCAGCGTCCCCGTGGCCGCCTCGCTGGCGCTGCTCTTCATGTCCGCGCCGGAGGCGCAGCCGGAGCCGTCCGAGTCACCGGTGCCGCTCATGGTGATGCTGGACACCGTGCGCATCAAGGGCGGGCCGCGCCTGCGGGTCCACCGGCAGGGCGCGGGCGAGCCGGAGCTGCTCGGTGAACAGGCCCGGGCGCGCCGCGGTGACGTCCTGCAGCTCAGCTACGTGCCGGGTGGAAGCCGCCATGGGGTCGTGGTGTCGGTGGATGGGCGCGGCGGCGTGACGCTGCACCATCCCTCCACGCTGACGGGCAGCACGGAGCTGGGCCCCGGCGAGGCGGTGCCGCTGGCCCATGCCTACGAGTTAGATGACGCGCCGGACTTCGAGCGCTTCCTCTTCGTCACGTCCGAGGCCCCCTTGGAGGTGGCGTCGGTCCTGGAGGCGGCGCGCGCGCTTGCCCGTCAGCCCAGCGACGCGCGCACCCTGCCGCTGCCACTTCCGGATACCCTGGGCCAGACGTCCTTCACGTTGGAAAAGGTGCGGTGATGACGCGGTCCCTCCTGTTTTCGCTCCTGCTCGTGCCCGCCCTGGCCGCCGCGGCTCCCACGTCCTCGGCGCCGCGGGCGTCGGTGCGCCGCTTCGCGCTGCTGGTGGGCGTCAACGACGGGGGCGAAGGACGCGCCCGGCTCCGGTACGCCGTCACGGATGCGCGCTCGTTCGGCAACGTGCTGGAGGAGCTCGGCGGGGTGCAGCCGCAGGACACGCTGCTGCTGCTGGAGGGCGACCGCGCGGCGCTGGAGTCCGCCCTGGTCCGCTTCAAGGCGATGGTGGCGGCGGCGACCACGCCGGGCACGCGCATCGAGGCGCTCATCTACTATTCGGGCCACTCCGACGAGCAGGGGCTGCTCCTCCAGAAGGACCGCTTTGGCTACCGCGAATTGCGCAAGGCGCTGGAGTCGCTTCCCGCCGACGTGCGCATCGCCATCCTGGACTCGTGCGCGTCCGGCACGCTGGCCCGCCAGAAGGGCGGGGTGCGGCGTCCCGCCTTCATGGTGGATGCGTCCTCCGCGGTGCGCGGCCACGCCATCCTCACGTCGTCTTCCGAGGACGAGGTGTCCCAGGAGTCCGACCGCATCGGCGGCTCGTTCTTCACCCACAACCTGGTGTCCGGCCTGCGGGGCGCGGCGGACGTCTCCGGGGACGGCCGGGTGACGCTGCACGAAGCCTACCAGTTCGCCTTCCACGAGACGCTCGCGCGCACGGAGCAGACGCGGGCCGGAGCACAGCACCCCGCGTATGACATTGAGCTGGCGGGCACCGGCGACCTGGTGATGACGGACCTGCGCTCCACCGCCGCGGTGCTCGTCCTGGAGGACCTGGTGGACGGGCGGCTCTTCGTCCGCGACTCCCAGGGACGTCTGGTGGTGGAGCTGAAGAAGTACGCGGGCCGCACCACCGAGCTGGGGCTGCAGAAGGGCCGCTATTCGGTGATGCGCAAGGTGCTGGACCAGACCTCGCATGCGGAGTTCGAGCTGGGGGAGGGCGGCCGGACGGTGCTGGCGGCCTCCGCCTTCCGCGCGGTGCAGGGGGAGCTGACGGCCATGCGCGGCGGCGGGGCCCTGCCCGCGGCGGTCTCCGCGGGCGCGTCGGAGGTCGCCGCGGCGGGCAGCGGGCGCCGGTCGCGCTTCGTCAACGTGGGCCTGTTCCCCGGCCTCCAGACGAATGACCTCATGACCTCCGGCGAGCCCGTGGACAACCACCTCTCCGTGTCCATCGGCATGGCGCGCATGGCGCGGCTGGACGGCGTGGCGATGGCCCTGGGCGCGAACGTGGCCACGGACAAGGTGGACGGGCTGCAGCTGGCCCTGGGCGCGAACGTGGTGCGGGGCGACATGTCGGGCACGCAGTTGGCCATTGGCGGCAACTGGACGCACGGCAAGGCGGAGGGCGTCCAGGCCGCGATAGGCCTCAACCTGGCGCGGGCCAGCGGCACGCTGGGGCAGCTCGCGGTGGGGGCCAACGTGTCCGGCACGTCGCTGGCGGGCGCGCAGCTGGCCGTGGGCGGCAACTGGACGGCGGGGGACGTTGACGGTGTCCAGGGCGCGGTGGGGTTCAACCATGTGCGGGACCGGGTGACGGGCCTCCAGGTGGCCGTGGGCCTGAACTGGGCGGCGGAGGCCCGGGGCGCGCAGCTGTCCCTCCTCAACGTGGGCGGCGACGTGAAGGGCGCGCAGGTGGGCCTCGTCAACGTGGCGGGGCGGCTGAACGGCCTCCAGCTCGGGCTGGTGAACGTGTCGCGGGAGCTGGAGTCGGGCGTGCCGGTGGGCCTGGTGAGCATCGCGCGCAACGGCCAGTTCCACGTCGAGGCCTTCGGCAATGACTTCAACTACGCCAACACCGCCATCAAGGTGGGCAGCCGCTACCTCTACACGACGCTCGTGCTGGGCATGGGCTCCATGGAGGGGGCGCGCGGTCCCAGTCACTGGTCGCTGGGGCTGGGGCTCGGCGCGCACATCCCTGTGTCCGAGCGCTTCTTCCTGGACGTGGACGCGGTGACGAACACCCTCTACGACTGGAGCGTGTCCTTCGAAGGCAACAGCCTCCTGCATCAGCTCCGGCTGGTGGCGGGGTTCCAGGTGGCGCCGAACCTGGCCATCATCGGCGGGCCCACGCTCAACGTGCTGCACGACGTCAGCGGGGAGCCCGCGTCGAACCTGAGCCGCCTGCCGAGCCTGGACGCGGGGGGCGTGCGCCTGTGGCCGGGTGTGCAGGTGGGCCTGCGCATCTGACTGACGCAGGGGCCAATGGCTCCCATCAGCGGGACGAAAGCGCGCCCGGGAATGACGTCTTTCCATGGGGACTTCCCCGGTGACAGGCTGCCCCTCCGGCCCAGGAGCGCGGCCGGTGTCACCCTTGCGCTGGGGGAGAGATGTCCAAGTTGCTGTTCGCGGCCTTCAATGAGGGCGTGAGCCTGTCCATGGCGGGCAACCACGAGGCGGCCATTCTCGCGTTCAACAAAGTGCTCGCCGTGGACCCCAAGCACGTCCCCGCGCTCACCGGGAAGGGGGCGTCGCTGGCCACGCTGGAGCGCTTCGAGGAGGCGCTGCGCTGCTTCGAGCGCGCCATCGAAGTGGACCCCACCGAGGCCGAGGCCCACCGCGACGCCGCCCTCTGCCAGTTGGAGCTGGGGGAGCCGGAGGCCGCCGCGCTGTTGCTCCAGCGCGCCATGCAGCTCAACCCCACGCCGGGCTACCGCGAGTCCGCCGCCGTCCAAATCTACACCCTGGGCAACGCGCTGCTGACGCGGGGCTCCCGCCGCCCGGACAAGGCGCGCTACCGGCAGGCCCGCCACGTCTTCGAACTGGCGCTGACGCTGTCCCCCGGCTCCGCCGAGTGCGCCCGGGCCCTGGCCGACGTGTGGGAACACCTGGGGGATTCCGCTCAGAGAGACCACTACACCCAGCTCGCCTCCCGGCTCCGCCCCGTGCCGGCCTAGCAGACGGCCCGCCGGGGCCTGGACGACCTGAAACCCCATTCCGGTTTCAAGTCCGGACGCGGCAAAGCGGGTCGAAGTGTTTCACCCGACGCGGCCTTTTTCCGCTATACTTCACGCAATTCGCGTAAAGTCCGACAACGCCGCCCGGGAGAACCCAAGATGATCGTCATGCTCGAGCCGGACTCGCCTGAGTCCGTGGTGTCCGCCGTCCTCCAGGTCGCTGCTCAGTACAAGGGAGTGACGCCTCGGACGCACGTCATCGGGGGCTCCGAGTACACGATTACGGAGATCTACCTCCTGGGTTCCACGGCGCAGGTGCCGGTGGAGCCCTTCGAGCAGATTCCGGGCGTGCGGCAGGTGGTGCGCGTGTCGCAGAAGTACCGCGTCATCGGCCGGCACAAGGGCCAGCGGACGTCCGCGGGCTTCGAGTACAACGGCGTCAGCTTCGACGAGCGCTCCGTGAATGTGTTCGCCGGCCTGTGCGCCGTGGACAACCCGGAGAACGTGGACACGATGATGGCGGCGCTCGCTCGCTGCGGCATCCGCACCACGCGCATGGGCGCCTACAAGCCCCGCACCAACCCCTACGAGTTCCAGGGCCTGGGCGCCGCCTGCCTGCCCTGGGTGTTCGAGTCGGCGGGCAAGCACGGCATCAAGGTCATCGCGATGGAGGTGACGCACCCGCGTCACATCGACGAGATTCGCGACGCGCTGGAGCGCTCCGGCAACGCCACCGGCGTCATGCTCCAGGTGGGCACGCGCAACGCGCAGAACTTCGAGCTGCTCAAGAGCATTGGTCAGCAGCGGGTCTTCCCGGTGCTCTTCAAGCGCGGCATGGGCATCACCCTGGAGGAGTCGCTCAACGCGTGTGAGTACGTGGCGAGCGAGGGCAACCCGAAAATCATCTTCTGCCTCCGCGGCGTGAAGACGCACCTGGGTGACCCGCACCGCAACATGGTGGACTTCGCCCATGTGCCCGTGGTGCGCCGGCTGACGCGCCTGCCGGTGTGCGTGGACCCGTCGCACGCCATTGGCCAGGCCGCGCCGCCGCCGGACGGGCTGCCGGACGTCTTCCACGCCATTGGCCAGGGCATCATCGCCGGTGCGTCCATGGTGCTGGTGGACTTCCACCCGCAGCCGGAGGCCGCCCTGTGTGACGGGCCCCAGGCGCTGCGCATGGAGCAGCTCCCCGCGCTGCAGCGCTACGTCCAGCTGGTGCGCTCCGCGTACGAGACGGCCGTGCAGCACGGTGACGGGCTCCAGGCCACCAGCGCCTGAGCGAACCTCACACCACGCCGTAGCTTCCGAGCACCCGCAGGGTGACGCAGGCGGCCTGGGCCGCGGCCACCGCCTCGCGCACCCGCGGGTCCTCCAGCGCGCCGTCCACGTCCAGGCACCACACGTACTCCCAGGCGCGGCGCTGTGGCCGGGACTCCAGCCGCGCCACGTTGAGGCCGCGCGAGGAGAAGGCGCTCATCACGCGGTACAGCGCGCCCGGTCCATTCTCCACGGTGAAGGCCAGCGCCGTCTTCCGCCGCGTCCAGGTCCGTTCGGGCGCGGGCCCCAGGGAGACGAAGCGCGTGTAGTTGTCCGGCGAGTCCTCCACGCCTTCCTCCAGCACGGCCAGTCCATACAGGCCCGCGGACATGCGGCTGGCGATGGCGGCCGTGTGCGGAGGCTTCTCCTCCGCCACCTTTCGCGCGGCGATGGCGGTGTTCGTCTCCGGCAGCGGGGTGATGCCCCGCCGGCGCAGGTAGCCCGCGCACTGCGCCAGGGCCTGCGGGTGGGAGAGCGCCTGCTGGACGTCATCCAGGGCCAGGCCCGGCGGGGCCAGCAGGCAGTGGCGGATGCGCAGCGACAGCTCGCCCGTCACCGGCACGTCATGCTCCAGCAGCAGGTCCACCGTCTCCGCCACGGGCCCGCCCAGCGAGCTCTCCACCGGCACCACGCCGCCGTGCACGCGGCCTTCGGCCACGGCTTCGAAGACGGCGCGGAAGGTGAGGCAGGGGACGGCCTCCACGCCTGCGCCATGCAGCGCGCGCAGGGCCTCTTCTCCGTAGGCGCCAGGCTCGCCCTGGAAGGCGATGCGCCGCGACGACTCAGGCATGAGGCGCCTCCGCGCGCGCATACGTCCCCAGCACGCGCAGCGACGAGGTGAGCGGCCGGATGTCGTCCAGCGCCGCAGTCACCGCCGCGGAGGCGGCGTGGCCCTCCACGTCCAGGTAGAAGCGGTACTGCCACGGCTGCCCCGGAATGGGGCGCGACTCCAGCTTGCTCAGGTTCACCCCGCGCAGGGTGAGCCGCTGGAGCATCTCTCCCAGCGTGCCGGGCTTGTGCTCCAGCACCACCAGCAGGGACGTCTTGCACGGCACCCCGGGCGCCAGGGGCGTGGCCTCGCGGCCCACCTCCACGAAGCGCGTGTAGTCGAAGGCCGGCTGCAGCTCGCCCGCGAGCACCTCCAGGCCGAAGCGCTGCGCCGCCGTCTCGCTGGCGATGGCCGCCACCGACGCGTCGTTGCGCTCGCGGACCTTCTGCGCCGCGCCGCCGGTGTCCACGTCCGGCACCGCGCGGGCCCAGGGCACCTTCTCCCGGAGGAACGCCTCGCACTGCGCCAGCGCCTGCGGATGGGACAGCACCTCCCGCAGCCCTTCCAGCTTCGCGCCCGGCAGGCCCAGCAGGCGGTGGTCCACCTGGCTGACCAGCTCCGCGGTGATGACCACGCCGCCCTCGGCGAGCAAGTCGTACGTCTCGTTCATGCTGCCCGCGGTGGTGTTTTCAATGGGCAGCAGCACCAGGTCCTGCTCGCCGCGGCGGAGCGCCTCCACGGCCTCCCGCGCGTGGTCGAAGCCGGACAGCAGCACGCCGCCCGTGCGGTGGCCGTAGCGGCGGCGCGCGGCCAGGTGGCTGTAGGAGCCCTCCACGCCGGGGTAGGCCACGCGCAGGGGCGTGGTGTCCAGGCGGGTGACGAGCTCGTGCTGCCGGGCCACGGACATGTCGATGAAGAGCCGCCAGATGCGCTCCACCTCGTGCGGGTCCAGGCCGTGCTCCGCGGCGCGGGTGCGGATGCGGCGCAGCAGCAAATCCTCGCGGCGCTGGTCCCGGAAGGGCGCGGCGGCGGCCAGCTTCGCCCGGGCCACGTCGTCCGCCAGCGCCATGCGGCGGCGGAGGGCATCGAGGATTTCCTCGTCGATGCGCTCGATGGAGGTCCGGATGAGGTCGAGGTCGGGGAGGGTGGTCATCACGAGGCTCCGAGGTTGCGCCACATGAGGTGGTGCGGGCCGATGCCGGGCAGGTCGAAGGGCTCGCCTCGCTGCGCGAAGCCCTGCGCGCGGTAGAACCCGGAGGCCGTCAGCCGCGCGTTGCACCACACCTGGGAGCCGCCCTGCTGTGCCGCATGCTCCACGCAGGCCTTCAGGAGGGCGGCGCCATGGCCGTGCCCACGCAGGGTGGCGTCCACCGCCATGCCTCGCAGGCGCCAGGCCGTGGTGGCACGCAGCGCGTCCGGCGGCGGCTCCCGATACAAGGATGCCACGCCCACCAGGCGCCCCGCCGTATAGACGCCCAGGTGGAGCGTGTCCGCGTCATCATCCCCGGGATAGACGGCCATGTCCGGAGGCTGGTTGGGGCGGAGGATGGCGTGGCGGAGGCCGCGCGTCTCCCGAGCCGGAATCTTGCGGATGTCAGTGGCGCTCACGGCGCCGGAGTATGCCCTCGGCGGGTGGCGCCCCACCAGTGTCACCGTACTACTTCGGTAGGACTGTCTTCCCCATCTTCAACACCTGCTTGAAGTGCGTGGCGGTGACGGACGCCACGCTCAGCCGGCCGCGGGTGACGAGCGGAAAATCCTTCAGTGCGGCGGTGGCCTTGATGGTGCCCAGGTCCACCGGCTGGGTGAAGGCAATGACGGGCCCCATGAAGGTGGCGGCCCAGTCCTCATCGGGCACGGTGGAGTCCGGCCCCGGCGGCGTGAGGACCTGGGCCACGCCCACCACGGCCTTGTCCTCGTTGGAGTGGTAGTAGAGGCAGAGGTCCCCGGGCTTCATCGCCCGGATGTTGTTGCGCGCCTCGAAGTTGCGCACGCCGGTCCACTCCGTCTTCCCGTCCTTCTCCAACTGGGCGTAGGCGTAGACGGAGGGCTCGCTCTTGATGAGCCAGTACTGTGGCTTGGCCATGGCGGCGCACCATAATGAAAGAGGCCCGGCGCCGCCACGCGGGGGCACCCGGCCTCTTTTGTTGCCTCCGGACGACTACGCCTGCTTCGCGACGCTGGTGGCCGCCGCCGCCGGCGCCTTGTTCGTGAGCAGCGCGCTGCTCGCGTACAACGCCAGGCCCACCACCGCGACCACCGCGGCCTCCATCTGCGTCGCGAAGGCCACACCCATCACCGTCATGGCTCCCGTGCCCATCGCGAACGACGCCGCCACCGCCCCAGCCGCCTTCCTCATCCGACCCTCCCCCGTTCTCGCGCACGCATCATGCGCCGTGGACTTCACTGCCTCGCGCGAACCTCAATCCAAGACGCGTGCCAGCCTCCAGCCCCGGGGAAATGGGAAGCGCGAGGGGGCGCGGAGGGAAAAGTCGTTCCCCGTTCAGCGCAATGCCTGAAGAAAGCACCGGGTGCGACGCGGGTACGATGCCGGAAAAATTTCCTGAACCCCATGGGGTCGCCCAGGAGGGCACTTCGTAACCCACTGCTATCCAAGGGCTTTCCCTCCCTCCAGTACGTGGCACACGCGCTGCTAAGGCAACGCAGCCGGAAGCAGCGCTCGGCCGCGGTGGGGCCGGGAGCGCGACACACGCTTTTGAGGGAGAGCTGACGATGGGCAAGACGAGCGCGGGGTTCTGGACGGTGTTGGGCGTGATGCTCCTGGGGGGCTGCGCGCACCAGCCGCAGGTGAAGGTGGACAACACGGAGCAGCCCTACCGGATTGGCCGTGAGGACGTGCTGGACATCGCGGTGTGGCGTGACGCGGAGCTGTCCCGGACGCTGCCGGTCCGTCCGGATGGCTACATCTCCATGCCCATGGTGGGCGAGGTCCACGCCGCGGGCAAGACGCCCACGGAGCTGGCTGACTCGCTGAAGGCGGCCTATCAGCCGTACGTGCAGGAGCCGCGCGTGACGGTGATTGTCCGCGAGGTGAACAGCAGCCGCGTGTTCGTCACCGGCGAGGTGGCTCACCCGGGCGCCTATCCGCTGCGCGGCCGCGTGTCGCTGCTGCAGGCCATCGCGCTGGCGGGTGGCTTCACGGACTTCGCCAACTCGGACGGCATCGTGGTCATCCGCACCGACAGCAAGGGCGGCCAGATTCCGGTGCGCTACAGCGACCTCATCTCTCCGGATGGCGGACACGAGGTCATGCTCCGTCCGGGTGACACCGTCGTCGTTCCGTGAATTGTGATGCCGCGGTGGGTGTCGTGGACGTGGGCGGTGGTTGGCGTACGGGACGGAGGGCGACGGTGAAGGGCAACTGGAAGAAGTGGCTACTGGCGGGCCTCATGTTCGGTGCGCCCGCCACGCAGGCCGCGACGGTGTGGGAACCCCGGCTTCGGCTGACGGCCGAGGAGCGGTTCGACGACGACCTGCGCCTGGGCGGTGACGGCACCGGCCAGCTGATGACGAAGGTGACGCCGCGGCTGGGGCTGGAGGCGAAGGACGCGCGGCTCACGCTGGACAGCTTCTACGCGGCCGACCTGCTGATGCGGCATGGGTCGGGCAGGACGACGCTGGACCACCGGGGCGGCCTGGAGGCCCGGCACCAGATGACGCGCCGGCTGCGGCTGGACACGGCGATCCGGGTGTTTCGTGTCACGGACCCCAGCTCGCTGCCGCGTGACGGCCTGGCGCGCTCCACGCTGCCCACGTTCTTCACGCAGGCGACGCTGGGCGTGACGAACCGCGTGGCGGAGCGGCTGGACATGCGCGCGGGCTACCGCTTCGAGGCGGTGCGCATCATCGACGTGGGGCAGCGCGCCGGGTACGCGCACACGCCCTCCATCGAAGGCTGGTACCGCGCCACGCGCCGGCTCAGCCTGGGCCTGGAGTACCGGTACCAGGGCTTCCTCTATGAGGGGACGCTGAGCCAGTCGCACGGCGCGGCGCTGGGGTTGCGGTATCGGCTGACGCGGCCTACCACCTTCACCGTCCGGGCGGGCCCCGTGCGGTACCTGGCGCCGGTGGCCCAGCAGGGGGGGTGGGTTCCGCGAGTGAACGTGGAGCTGCAGCGCGCGGGGGAGCTGTTCGACGTGGGCGTGTCGATGGGACACGACCTGGTGGGCGCGAACGGCTTCACCAACGCGCTGTGGGCGGACTACGCGTCGGTGATGCTGGCGCGCCGGTTCACCCAGAAGTTCTCGCTTTTTGGCGCGGCCAGCTTCTTCCGCAACGGGCAGGCCCCGTCGCTGGACTGGGCCGTGTTCAGGGGAGCGCCGCGGGTGTCGCAGGGCTACGCGGTGAGTGGTGGTGTGGAGTACCGCATTGACCGGCGCCTGTCGGCGCAGGGTGCGGTGGATCGAATCGCTCAGGTCGGGCTGGCGGATTCGGCGAGCGCGGTGGACCTGACGCGCAATGTGTTCGCCGTCCGTTTGGTGGTGACGCCTTGGTAGCTACAGCGCGTGGGATGGAGGAGGAGCGGAACATGGAGCGAGGGATGACGGCAGACCAGCTTCTGGGAGCCCTGTGGCGACGCAAGGCCCTGGTCGGTGCCATCGCAGCAGTGGTCTTCTTGGTGGGCGCAGCCATCGTGATGACCCGGCCGAGCATGTACGAGGCTTCAGTGGTGGTCCGCGTGGAGCCGCAGCGGCCAGGTGAGGAGATGGTGCAGCGCACGGTGAGCGAAATCATCGAGCAGCGGCTGCTCACCGTTCGACAGGAGCTGCTGGCGCGTCCGGTGCTCCAGAAGGCCATCGAGGAGATGAACCTCTATCCGGACATCGTTTCGGAGAAGGGCATGGAGTCCGCCGTCGCGCAGATGCGCAAGGACCTCACGGTGCGGGTGGAGGGTGAGACGGCCTTCGAGCTCACCTACGCCAACCGCGACCCGCAGGTGGCGGCGCAGGTGGCCAACCGCCTGCCGACCATCTTCTCCGATGAGACGCTGAAGATTCGTCAGGCGCAGGCGGCGCGCGCCACCGACCTCTTCAACGAGGAGATGGTGGCGCTGGGCAAGGCGGTCAGCGCCTGGGAGGGAAAAATCTCCCAGTTCAAGGTGGACCACCTGGGCGAGCTGCCCGAGCAGATGGAGATGAACATGCGCGGCCTGGAGCGCGTGTCGCACCAGCTCCAGACGAAGTCGGAGGAGCTGCGGGTCGCCGAGGCGCGTCGCTCCGACCTGGCCCGCGCTCGCAACGCGGTGGACAGCGAGGCCGGCCGGCTCGAGGCCGCGGAGAACGGGCTCACCCGTTCGCTGGTCAACGCCCGCACCACCTGGACGGAGGACCACCCGGAGGTGAAGCGCCTGAAGACGGAGCTGGACAGCATGTCCGCGCGCCGCAAGGACGCTGAAGGCCGCCTGTGGGCCGAGCGCGCCGAGCGCACCCGCGTGGCCTCGCTGATTGGCAACATCCAGCAGGAGATTCAGGACCTCCAGAAGCAGGCCGAGGCGTACCAGGGCCGGCTGAACAACACCCCGCGCTGGGCGCACGAGCTGGCGGTGATGAACCGCGACTACGAAATCGCGCGCACCAAGTACCAGAGCGTGGTGAGCCGCAAGGTGGAGGCGGAGATCGCGCAGGAGCTGGAGGCCAAGAGCGCCAAGAGCCTGTTCAACGTCATCTCCCCGGCGGGCGTGCCGGCGACCCCGGCCCGGCCGGACCGCATGGCGGGCATGCTCATCGTCTTCCTCCTGGCCCTGGGCCTGGGTGTGCTGACGGGTTCAGTCCTGGAGATGCGCGACGACAGCCTGCGCGATGGCACCGAGGTCCGCCAGCGCCTGACGCTGCCTGTGCTCGCGGTGGTCCCGGAAATGCAAGGCAAGACGGAGCGGCGGATTCTGATGCCGGCTTCGGGGGCTCGAAACAGCGTGTCCAACCCCACGACGTTGAACTGAGTCTCGCCGGAAAAGGACGGAGGACGGACATGGATCAGACGATGGAACGGGCGGGCAACTTCCTCCCCCGAGTGGATGACAACCCGACGGGCGGCAACGCGGTGGACCGCCGGGTGGTGACGTTGACGGCGCCGGCGTCGGCCGCGGCGGAGCAGTACCGCAGCCTTTATTACAGGCTGGAGCGGATGCGGGACCTGCGGCCGATGAAGGTCGTCGCGCTCACCTCGGCGATGCCGGGGGAGGGCAAGACGGTGACGAGCGTCAACCTGGCGCTCGCCGCGGCCCGGGCGAACCCGGAGCGCCGCATCCTGCTGGTGGACGCGGACCTGCGCCGGGGCGGCGTGGCGGCCACGCTGGGCATGCGCAACAAGACGGGCCTGGCGGAGCTGCTGGCGGGGGACTGCGAGGTGCGGGACGTGGTGCGGCGGTTCAACTCCACGCGCCTGGCCCTCATCCCCGCGGGCGTCACCCCCGAGGACACCGCGCAGGTGCTGGCGAGCGGCCGGATGAAGCAGTTCCTCAAGGCGGTGCGCGAGGGCTTCGACGAGGTCTACATCGACCTGCCGCCCACGCTGCCCTTCGCGGACGCGGCGATCCTGGGCCACCAGGCGGACGGCGTGCTGATGGTCATCCGCGCCAACGTGACGTCGGGCAAGGCGGTGCACCAGGCGGTGGAGAGCCTGGGGGGCGCGCCCATCGTCGGGTGCGTGCTGAACGGCGCGGAGGTCCACTCGGCGCCGTACCTGAAGAACTACGAGAAGAAGTAGCGGCGGGTGGCTTCGGCTCCGGCGCCCGCCCCCTGGTGACAGGGGGCGGGGCCGGAGGTGGGAGAGGGTCGGGCGGGTAGGTTGGAGGGGCACGTGCTCCGCGTTTTTCACCACTATTTCTCTGCAAAGAAGCTGACGTTCTTCCTCGCCGAAAGTTCGGCAATCGCGTTGGCCTGCGTGATGGGCGCGGCGGCCTGCGCGGCACTCTTCGCGCCTGACGGGATGCACACGCCGCTGTCGCAGCTGTGGCCCACGCTGCTGTGGGTGGGCGCGGCGTTCGTCATCACCTTCCAGTTCACGCTGTACCTGTTGGACTTGTATGACCTCCGTGTGGCCGCGGAGGACCGGGTGAGGGGATACCGGTTCCTCAAGGCCGCGGGTGTCACGGCGATGGTGGCGGGCGGCGTCATGCTCGTCACCCCGCTGGTCGTGCCGATGCAGCTCCCGCCGGGCACGCTGCTGGGTGGGGCGATGGGCGCCCTGGCCGGGACGTTGATGGTGCGGGTGTCCATCCGCGCCCTGGTGGGAGCCCCGCACGCGGTGCTCATCGTCGGCGAGGGGCCCAAGGCGCGCGCGGTGGCCAGCGCGATTGAAGCGGGCGGGGAGGGCACCTACCGCATCGTGGGCCTGACGGACCCTCGCACCTCCGGTGAGACGCTGGAGCAGACGGCGGCCCGGCTGAACGCGGCGTATGTCGTGCAGGCCGCGGACGACATGCGCGGGGCCAACTGGGTGGACGGCCTGCTGCGCTGCCGGCTCCAGGGCCGGCGGGTGTATGAGGCCACGGGGTTCTGCGAGCGGGTGCTGCGCCGGATTCCCGTGCAGTTCCTGCGGGCGAGCGACTTCGCCTTCGCGGACGAGCTCACCGTGTCCCCGCTGCGCCGTACGCTGAAGCGGGGCTTCGACATCGCGGTGGCATCCCTCCTGCTAATGCTGTCCGCGCCCTTCCTGTTGCTGGTCGCGGTGGCCATCAAGCTGGATTCGAAGGGACCCATCTTCTACCGGCAGGAAAGGACCGGGCTGTTCGGGAGCACGTATCACCTGTGGAAGTTCCGCAGCATGCGCACGGACGCGGAGAAGCATGGCGCGGTGTGGGCGAAGGCGAACGATGACCGTGTCACCCGGGTGGGCCGCTTCATCCGCCGCGCGCGCATCGACGAGATTCCCCAGGTCTTCAACATCCTGACGGGAGACATGAGCTTCGTGGGGCCCCGCCCCGAGAGGCCAGTGTTCGTCGAGCAGTTGAAGCAGCAGATTCCATTCTACGGCCTGCGGGAGGCCGTGAAGCCAGGCCTGACGGGGTGGGCTCAGATTCGCTACCCCTACGGCGCGTCGGTGGAGGATGCGCGGAACAAGCTGGAGTTCGACCTGTACTACGTGAAGAACGGTTCGTTGTTCCTGGATGTGGGCATCATCTTCCACACCGTGAGGCATGTGCTTCTCGGTCGTGGGGCGCGGTAGGGCATTTCGCTTTCCCGGCCTCCGCTGAGGGAGGCCGGGAGGTGGGCCCGCCTGGGGAGGCGGGCTGGGGCGTCGTGGATGGGGGTAAGCGTCATGGTGGGAATGGACATGGAAGCGCCGCTGCCCGCGGAGTGGGCGGAGGCCCGCCGCAGGCTGGAGCTGGAGCTGGAGGGCCAGGGCAACGAGGTTCTTCAGGGGCAGGTGGACCGGCCGACGCGCATCGTCGCCATCGGCGGAGGCACGGGGTTGCCCATGGTGCTGCGCGGCCTGGCCCGGCGCGCGACGCCGAAGGCCCGGGAGCCCGGCATCGACATCACCGCGGTGGTGGCCATGAGCGACGACGGCGGCAGCTCTGGCCGTCTGCGGCGCCAACACGGCGCGCTGCCTCCGGGCGACATCCGCAACTGCCTGGTGGCGCTGGCGGGTGGAAAGAACGCGCTCAAGGACGTCTTCCAGTTCCGCTTCGGCGGGGCGCGCGGCCTGGCGGGCCACGCGGTGGGCAACCTGCTCATCGCCGCGCTCGCGGAGCTGAAGGGGGACTTCATGGAGGCGGTGCGCATGTCCGGGGAGCTGCTGGGCGCCCGGGGCCACGTGCTGCCGTCCACGCTGGCGTCCGTGCAGCTGGTGGCGCAGATGCATGACGACACGGAGGTGGTGGGGGAGCGCAACATCTGCCGCGCGCATGGACGGGTGCGCCGCGTCACGCTGAGCCCTCGCTCGCCGCCGCCCACCGAGGGCCTGCTGGAGACCATCTACACGGCGGACCTCATCGCCATCGGCCCGGGCTCGCTGTACTCGAGCGTGCTGCCCAACCTGCTGGTGGACGGCGTGGCCCAGGCGCTCAAGGAGACGCGCGCGCTGAAGGTCATGGTGGCCAACCTGATGACGCAGCCAGGGGAGACGGACGGCATGTCCTGCCTGGACCACGTGCAGGCCGTCACGGACCACGTGGGGCCGGTGCTGGACGCGGTGCTCGTCAACGGCACGCTGCCCACGGAAGAGGCGTCCCGGCGCTATGCGCGTCGCGGCTCGTTCGTCGTGTCGGCCAACCCGCGCGACTTGATTGGCGCGGGCGTGGTGCCGGTGCAGGCGGACCTCCTCAAGGCAGGGTCCAGGATTCGACACGACAGCCGCAAGGTCGCCGCCTGCCTGCTGAAGATGGCCCGCAGCGGGTTGTAGCCGCGAACCTCCATCCCCACCTTGGGCGCCCGACACCTCATGGAAGCAAGAGACCTTTCTGCCTCGCCGCGCGTCACCGAAGTGACGGGACGCGCGGCCTTCATGGCCCTGGAGTCCGAGTGGAACGCGCTCGTGGAGGCCACCTCCAACGAGCTGTTCTACCGGCATGAGTTCATCCGCGTCTGGATGGACAACTTCGTTCCCGGTGTGAACCCGCGCGTGCTGACGCTGCGGGACGCGGACGGGAGCCTCGGCGCGGTGCTCCCGCTGTGGGAGGAGCGCACGACGCTGCTGGGCATCCCGGTGCGGCAGCTGTCCGCGGCGGCCAACGCCCACTCCTGCCGGTTCGACCTGGTGGCGAAGGAACCGGAGGTCGCCGCGGCGGCCTTCGTGTCCCACCTGCGCTCGGCTGGTGGCTGGGATGTGCTGCGGCTCACGGATGTCCCCGACGGTGCGGCTGCCTGGCGGCTGCACGCGGTGGCGCGCGAGTCTGGGATGGCCGTGGGAGCGTGGGAGTCCCTGCGCTCGCCCTACGTGCCGCTGCCCAAGACGCGCGACGCCTTCCAGCAGCGCCTGCAGTCCAAGTTCAAGGCCAACTGCCGCCGTCGCCGCCGCAAGCTGGAGGAGAAGGGCCGCCTCACCTTCGAGCGGGTAGACAGCGGGCTCGGCCTGGAGGGCGCGCTGGAGGAAGGCTTCCTGCTGGAGCAGAGCGGCTGGAAGGGCGCGCGCGGCACGGCCATGGCGCAGGACGCGCGCACGCGCGGCTTCTACACGGAGCTGGCGCGAGACGCGGCCTACCGCCAGCGGCTGGCGCTGTACTTCCTGCGGCTGGACGGCCGGCCGGTGGCCTTCCACTACGGCCTGGAATACGGCGGGCGCTACTTCCTGCTGAAGCCCGGCTACGACGAGCGCCTGCGTGAGTGCAGCCCGGGCCAGCTCCTGGTGGACGAGGTCATCGGGGCCTGCATCGACCGGGGCCTGCACGAGTTCGACTTCCTGGGGCCGGACATGGTGTGGAAGCGCGACTGGACGAACGAGGTCCGGCGCCACACCTGGCTCTACGTGTTCAATGACTCCCCCTTCGGCCGGGCGCTGTGTGCGGCCAAGTTCCGGTGGGGGCCCGCGGTGAAAGAGGTGGTGTCGCGATGGAGACGATGAAGCACTCTGGCCGGCTGTTCGTGCCGTCACTGCCCACGCTGTGGCCGCACATGCTGCTGTCGCGGCCGAAGCCCGGCGCGCTGCCGCCGTTCTCCTCGCCCAACGTCCGCTACTTCTACTTCGCCCGCAACGCCATCTGGCTGACGGTGAAGATGCTGGGGCTGGACTCGGGCGAGGTGCTGATGCCGTCCTACCACCACGGCGTGGAGGTGGAGGCCCTGGTGGACGCCGGCGCCACGCCGCGCTTCTACCGCGTGGGCAGCCGCTGGGACGTGGACCTGGACGACGTGGCCCGGCGCATCGGCCCGAAGACGCGGGCCCTGTACCTGACGCACTACGCGGGCTTCCCGGGCCCCGTCGCGCAGATGCGCGAGCTGGCGGACCAGCACGGCCTCATCCTCATCGAGGACTGCGCGCTGTCGCTGCTGTCCTCCGACGGCGCGGTGCCGCTGGGCACGACGGGAGACGTGGGCATCTTCTGCCTCTACAAGACGCTGCCGGTCCCCAATGGGGGCGCGCTGGTCGTCAACGGCCCGCGCCAGTACAGCCTGCCGGAGCCGCCCGCGCCGCCGTCCGCGTCCACCTTCAGCCACACGGTGTCCGCGCTGCTGCAGAACCTGGAGCTGCGCGGTGGCCTGGCCGGCCGGGCCCTGCGCAGCGCCGTGCGCACGCTGGGCCATGGCACGGTGAAGGCGGCCAGCATCAAGCGCGTGGCCACGGGCACGCAGCACTTCGACCGCAAGCACGTGGACCTGGGCATGAGCCCGCTGACGAAGCGGATTGCCCAGGCCCAGGACCTGGAAGCCATCGTCGAGCAGCGGCGCCGTAACTACTTCTTCCTGCTGGGCCGGCTGCGCGACATCTCTCCGCCGCTGTTCAACCAGCTGCCGCCGGGCGCCTGCCCGCTGTTCTACCCGCTGGTGGTGCAGGACAAGGCGGAGGTGCTGGCGCGGCTGCGCGCGCAGGGCATCGACGCCATCGACTTCTGGAAGCGCTTCCACCCGGCCTGTGACGCCGCGGCCTTCCCGGAGGTGGCGCAGCTGCGGCGCTCCATCGTGGAGATTCCGTGCCACCAGGACCTGACGCCGGAGGTGATGGCGGACGTGGCGCACGCGGCGCGCGAGGCCGTGAAGTCGGACCACCGGACGAAGAAGCGCGCGGGTTGAGGTTCATTCAGGGGACAGGGGAGGGGCGTCTGCCCCTCCGGGAGGACGGGCGTTGATTCGGGAGGATGAGCTGTCACAGGGACCGTGGGCCGCGCACCGGCTGGAGGTAGGCGCCGTGGGCAGCCTCTCCACGCTGGCGGGGATGCGGGAGGAGTGGGCCGCGCTGATGGACGCGAGCGACGCGGGGCCCTTCAATGCCTGGGAGTGGGTGTACCCGTGGTGCCGGCGCATCGCCACGGGCCGGCGCCCGCTGGTGCTGACCGCGCGCGACGCGGCGGGCACGCTGGTGGGCCTGATGCCGCTGGGCGTCGAGTACCTGGGCGTCACCGGCGTGCCGGTGCGGCGGCTGAGCTTCCTGGGCGAGACGCACGTCGGCAGTGACTACCTGGATGTCGTGGCGCGGCGGGGCCGTGAGCGCGAGGTGGCGGGCGCCTTCGCGCGGATGCTGCACGCGCTGCGTGACGAGTGGGACGTGTTGGACTTGTCGGACCTGCGCGAGGACTCGCCCACCGTGGACGTGCTCCGGGACACCTTCTTCGGGCAGGACGTCCGCGTGGCGCCGCGCTACGTGTGTCCGTACGACACGCTGACGCCGGGTGAGCCCTTCGACGCGTTCCTCAAGCGCACGGGACGCCGCGACAACTTCCTGCGGCGGCGCAAGTGGCTGGAGAAGCAGGAGGGCTACCGCATCGAGCGCACGGACGCCCCGGGCGAGCTGGCGGCGCCGCTGACGGACTTCTTCCGCCTGCACTCGGCGCGGTGGGCGGCGGATGGGGGCTCGCAGGGCATCAAGGGCTCGGGCGTGGAGGCGTTCCACCGCGACGCCACCCAGTTCCTGGCGGAGCGGGGCCGGCTGCGCCTCTACACGATGAAGGTGGGTGGCCAGGCCGTGGCGTCGGTGTACGGCATCCTCCACCGCGACAGCTTCGTGTACTTCCAGTCCGGTTATGACCCGGCGTGGCGCAACCGCAGCGTGGGCCTGGTGCTGGTGGGAGAGACGTTCCGCGACGCGATGGAGGCCGGCCTCACGGAGTACGACTTCCTCCGGGGCACCGAGACGTACAAGTCCGACTGGGTGTCCAAGCAGCGGCGCACGCTGTCCGTGCGCGTCCATGCCGGGACGTGGGAGGGGCGCTGGTTCTCCCAGTCCGAGTCCCTGGCGCGCCTGCTGCGCAACGGCGCCAAGGCGGCGATGCCGGACACGTTGGTGGAGAAGGTGCGGCGCCTGCGCCGCCGGCGGGCCGCGGTGCACTGAGTGTTGAAAAACGCCAGCGGCGCCGCGGGTGCTGTCCAGGAGGCCGCGCGTCAGGGCATGCCGCCCGCGACCTCCGCGCGAAGCTGGGCAATCGCGGGGCCGAGCTGCGGCGGCTGCATGTTTCGCGGGACTTCCACGGAGAAGCGCTCGAAGTAGGCCAGCGCGGTGGCCTTGTCGCCGCGGCGCAGGGCGAGGCTGCCCAGGAAGATGAGCGCCTCCTGCGCGTCCGGCCAGGTGTCCACCAGCTCCGTCAGCTCCGCCTCGGCGCCGGCCATGTCGCCCTGGGTGGCGCGCAGCACGCCGCGGTGCACCTTCAGCTCGACGTTGAAGGGGTCCGCGGCCAGGCCCTTGGCGGTGACCTTCACGGCCTCGTCGAACTGCTGACGGCGGATGAGCTCGTGGCTTAGCAGCGCCGCCGCATCCACGTCTCCGGCGTTGGCGTTCAGTCGCGCGCGAGCCTCCTGCATCTCCGGGCCTTCCTGCATCTGCTCGCCCATGCCCGCGCCCTGCGGCTGCGCGGCGGCGCCGCCCGGGGGCATGCGGCCGGTGGCCTCCATTCCGTCGGTGCGCGTCTGCTGCTCGGAGACGAGCAGGTAGCCCAGCCCGCCGAAGAACACTACGATGCCCGCGCCCCACAGCGCGCCCACCAGCTGCGGATTGCGAGACGCCCACCCGGTGGGGGCAGGCGCCTGGGGACGGGCGCGGACGCCCTCGCCGGAGGCCTTGCGCTTGAGGTGCTCGTCCTTCGCGCGCAGCGCCGCGGCGGCCTCGCGCTCCAGGCGGGACTTCTCGGCGGCGTACTGTTCGGCGCCCTGGTTGTGCTTCTCCGCGTCCAGCGCGCGGAGCTGGTCGATGAGGGACTGCGCGCGCTGGGTCAGGTCATCGAGCACGCCGTCGCGGGGCTCGGCCGACGCCAGGGCGCCCTTGCGGCGCTGCAAGAGGAGCCAGCCGGCCGCCAACACGAAGGTGGCGGCGAGCACGATGATTCCGGGCAACCAATTCGTCGTCTGCGGCTGCATGGCCTGGCGCTCCTAGCGCTCGAGCTCCCGGCGCACGGCCTGGAGGTACGGGTCTTCTTCATCCACCGGAGGCGCTCCGGCGGGCGCGGCCGGGGCCGCCGTTTCTTCCGAAGTCGGGGTCGCGGGCGCGGTCTGCTCCGGGGCACCCGCGCCGCGCTGGAGCTGCCGCCAGATGACGAAGGCGCCCACGGCGACGAGCGCCACCGGGCCCAGCCACACGAACCAGTTGAAGCCCTCCGCGCGGGGGGAGAGCAGCACCCACTCACCGTAGCGGGCGACGAAGTACTCGACGATTTCGGCGTCGCTCTTCCCCTCGGAGACGAGCTCGCGAATCATGTCGAGCTGGGCGCGCGCCATGGAGGACGGGCTGTCCGCCACGGACAAGCCCTGGCACACGGCGCACCGGAGCTGCTTGCCCAGCGTCTGGGCACGCGCCTCCAGCTCCGGCGCGAGCGGGTCGCTTCCCGCCTGCTGGGGCGCGAACTGGCCGGTGACGAGCGTGAAGGCGAGGGACAGGGACAGGAGGGCAGCGGTCATCAAAGCTCCATCGAGCCGTCCCTACCTAGCGCCCCAGGCCGTGATTGGACAGTGAAACCTGAGCGGCGGGAGCTTGTCCCGCCGCCCGGCTCGCTGTGCCTACATGGAGGCGTCCGGGGTGAGCTGCGCCTGGGCGGTCGCCCGGTGCTCCGGCTGGCCGGTGATCAGCGCGTAGAGGGCGTAGGTCACGGGCGACGCGGCGAGCAGCTCCACGCAGTGGTCGCCCAGGCGGTCCCAGACCTGCCCGCCTGCTTTGACATAGGCGTCCACGGTGGCCTCGAACACGGCGTCCACGCCGAGCATCTTCTGGAAGACGAAGTCGCGCGCCGGGTCTCCGACCTTGGCGGTCGTCCAATCGAGGACGCCGGTGGGGGTGTCGTCCGGGTCCAGCAGGACGTGGGCGGGGTACAGCTCCCCGTGCGTCAGCGCGACGAAGCGGGGCCAGTAGGTATCGTCGCCCAGCCACCGCTCCCAGCGCTGGGTGAGGGACGGCGCCACGTCGAAGGCCTGGGTGACGCGGGCGATGTCGGAGGCCCAGTTGGCGCGGACCTGCTCGGGCGTTTCGACGACGAGGCCGGCCTGGCGGGCAGCGCCAATGTCGATGGCGTGCAGCCGCTGCAGGAGCTGACCGAAGTGGCGGGCATAGACGCGGGACTCGCGGTCGAAGTGCCACACCGGCTGGCCCGACGCGGGGTCCAGCGTCAGCCCCGGTTTGCCCGGCAGCGCGGGGTAGGCGATGAGCTCCCGGTCGGCGACCTGCCACCGCGGCACCGCCACGCCGAGCCGGGGACCGACGAAGTCGAGAATCTTCTTCTCGTCCGCGAGCTTCGCGGAGACGTCTTCACGCCGAGGGACGCGGAGGACCCACAGGGTGTCTTCGAGGTCGCGCGCCATCACGACGCGATAGTCGAGTCCGGCCTCGTTGACCGACAGCGTGTCGGGTTCGAGCTTCAGTCCGTGGCGGGCGGCGAGCTCGACAAGCTGGGGGGCATCGGAGGGGATGGGGGGCATCCGGGACGTCCTTTCAGGCTCGCACGGTGATGACGGGCGTGCGGGCATCGGCTTCAGGGGAGGACCACGGTCCGTCGGGGCGGAATGCGCGCTGGCCGGGCGTGGGTGTGGCGCCACGACTTGCTGGCGACACGCTTCCTGACACGCACGGGCGGGCCGCCGCGTTGACGCGCCTGCGGGAGGTGCCACGATGTCCGCAAGGCCAGGTTCTGATATTGACCTCGTGGGGATGCGTGCAAGGGATTGAAGGCCGCGGCGTTCCGCTCAACCGGTGGCGTTTGTCCACAGGACCTTGGAGAGCAGATAGGGCCGCTGCGGCTGGGTGTCGTCGTTGCGGGAGGGAATCTGGGTGAGGTCGTCGCCCCGGGTCGGCTCGAAGTACGTGCACATGTAGCCCACCACGGTTTGTTGCTCGTAGGCAGCTGGCGCGATGAACTCGTGGTTCACCTTCGGCTCGAAGCGCTGGGGATGCGGCGCGTGGTTCTGCGTATTCGGAGCAGGCTCGGTGAAGTGGGGGGCCTGCTTGAGCGGGAAGGGGCCCAGGCCGAAGGATGTCTCGTAGAGCAACCACCCCTGGCTCTCCCGCACGCAGACCACCCAGTGATGAGGAGAGTCGGTTCGTTCCAGTGCCTGGTTTCCCTGGGCGGGAGCACGCGGGGGCACGAGGAACTTGTTGGTCGGCACATAGTCGACGCCGTCGTAATTGAAGCGAGCCTTCATTGACGTGGCCGTGGAGACGGCGGGGGCGACCTTGACCTCCGCGCTCTCGATGCCATGCACGGCCAGACAGTTGATGAAGAGCTGCGCGAAGGCGGTGCAGCTCGCGTTGACCTTGCGGCCCGCATGCTCCGTGCCCAGGTCCAGCCGGCGCAGGCGCGCGGCGCGGAAGAAGTCGTCCTCGGGGAGGGGCTCCACCGTGAGCCAGTATCCCAGTCCGGCGGGGTGGGGATCCGGCGTGCCCACGAAGTTCTTCCAGATGGCCTGGATGACCTCCGCGGGGCCCTGCGCACCTTCCGCCCAGGTGCAGCCGAAGTACAACGCGTCCAGAAACGCGCCGCCCTTGTAGGCGAGGATGTTGAACCGACCGGCCTTGGGCGTGGCATCCACGATGAAGAGCGTGTGCTTCGTCTTCTTCGCCAGGGGGGTGTACTCGCGGCCGCTCTCCGCCACCTCCCATGTGAGCTCGAGCCCGGAGCGCAGGGTCACCGTGCTGGGGAGGCCGTGAAGCGGGAGGTCCACCTGGCCCATTCCCGACTCGTCGAATTCAACCTGGGCGTGATGCGTGTAGAGGCCTTGCCCCGTGCCGGGCTTCTCCGCCGCGCGCACCCAGCGGCTGCCCGGCCGCGACATCTTCCCCGATGACGTGCCGGGGGTGGCCTTCAGGACGACGCGCACCATGGGCGGAGCAGGGGGCGTGGAGGCGCCCGACCGCACATACGCGACCGGCCAACTCGTCTCGACGAGCCGCTGCATCTTGCCAAGAATGGACGTGTCCTCCGGGCGCCAGTGCGGGTCTCCATTCGCGGGAAAGGCCTGGGGGGGCAGCAGGTTGTTGGGCGGGGAGGCGTTTCCAGGAAGGCAGTAGACGGGGTCGTCCGGCCGCGGAAAGACATAGTGTTCCACGGGGATGTGATTCAGGAACCAGAGGCGCTCCACCGCGAAGACGAGGTCCGACGGGGGCTGTTCGCACGCGTGAATCTGAGTCGATGCGTTTCCGGGCGCCGTGCGTGCGTGCAGGTCCTGGAGGGACTTCGCGTCCTGGATGACTGAGGTCTGGTAGTCCATCGGGCTGCGTCACCGGGTTTCGCGCGACGGGTGAGGGGTAACGAGGGCCGCGGCGGCCCGCCAGTCCGCGTCCGTGGCGCCCTGGAACAGGCGCGTCATCTTCTCCTCGGGAGGCACGGCGGGGTCCGCCAGCAGCCGTTGGAAGGGCGGATGTGCGTCGAACGCCTCAGAGATGACGATGCAGAGGAGGCCGAAGGCGTGCAGGTCCCGGTCGTCGCGCAGCCCGAAGCCCCGGGCCCTGCGCAGCGCCGATGCGACCCGGCGCCGCACCTGTTCGCGCGCCTGTCCCACGACGTGGCCGGGATGCTCAACGTAGAGCCGGTCGACTATCGCCGCGACGCGGTTGTCGTCACTGGCCGCCGCCAGAGCGCGCAGTTGCGCTTCACGGATTCGGAGCATCTGGCCTCCTGTCGCTTTCGGGCGCGCGCTCGAAGAACACGAGGACATCGTCGAGCGAGAACTTCGGGTTCCTGTTCGGCGCGCGCAGGACCTGCTCGAAGCCGAGCTTCTCCAGCACGCGAAGGGACGCGGTGTTGCTCTCCAGGACGCATGTGCGGACCCGGTCGAGCTTCAGCGTTTCGAAGGCGAAGTCGAGCATCCACCGCGCGGCGCGCGTCGCGTGGCCACGTCCCCAGTAGGGCCGGCCGACCCAATAGGAGAGCTGGGCGGTCCGCGCTCTCGGGGACAGGGCCACCAGCGAGCAGCAGCCGACGAATCCGTCCTGGGGATGAAGCATGGCGAAGTGGAAGGCTTCGCCCTTCGCTCGCGCACCCATCGCGGTATCAATCCACGCCTCCGCATGGCCGGGCGGGAAGGGGGATGGAAGGTGGGTGGTCGCGCTGACCGCCGGGTCCGACGCAAGCGCATGGAACGCCGCCGCGTGCTGGCGCATCACGGGCTCCATCAGGATGTCGTCGCTCGGGGGCGCGGCGGGCATCGGGAGAACTATTGCAGAGTCAGGGCTGTGGCGCCCAGATGGCGCTGTGGGGCTCCGGCGCGTTGGGGGCTTCCTCCGCGGTGTAGAAGTAGGCCGCGACCGCGGCGCGACCCCGTCCCTCGGGGCACTCCAGCGCGGTGGGGTGTCCGTGCCAGTGATTGTCGCCATGGGCCATCACGACCAGGCGATCCAGGAGCGGCGCGATTCGCGTCTCACACCGGGAGAGGTCCGCGCTCCACAGCTCGAGGTCGCCTCCCCAGGCGGGCTCCCACCCGGGGTTCAGGTAGTAGAGGACGGTGAGCCGGCGTGAGAGCGCGCGGAAGCGATCTCGGTTGAAGTCGGCGTGCAGCGCCAGATGCCCCCCACGCAACGTGAGGTGCAGCCCAGCGCCCCGGAAGTGTGGATCCGGGATGAGCCCTTGCACCCCGGTGAGTGACTCCAGGAAGTCGATGAACGCCATGCCGGAGAACTCCGAGAGCAGGTGCCGGAGCGCTCCGGGGACGTCTTCAAAGGCCTTGCGCTGAAGCTGTCCCAGCCGAGCCGCCTGCTCGGGGTGGTCGCGTCGCTTCCAGCCGGCCTCGGTCGCGCCCGGGAAGACGCCGGCCAGCTCGGACGCCAGCGGCTCCCCCAGGAAGCCATCGATGACAGCGTGGGGGTGAGGCCGCGCCGCGCCGTAGCTGACGCGATGGGCCAACGCGAGCGAGCGGAGCGCCGTGCGGTTGAAGAAGAAGCTCGGTCCCCGCAGCGGGCCTTCTTCGTGGGTCGCGATGCTCACGGGCCCCCTATAGCAGAACGGGCGGCGCACGCCGCTGGCGCTCCGAAGGCGAGACGAGGACTCAGGACAGCGCCCGCAGTCCAGCTCGAAGGGCGTCGACATCGGTCCGCGCCAGCAGCCGCTCTGTCTCCTCGTTCATGCGCTCCCAGTGGGGCAGCGCGGCTTGAAGGAGCTGGAGCCCTGCGTCCGTCAGCGTCAGCAGCCGCCCGCGGCGGTCGGCCGGGTCGACGGTGGTCTTCACCAGCCCGCGCCTTTCGAGCGGCTTCAGGTTGGCCGTCAGCGTGGTCCGGTCCATCGCCAGGAGCTCCGCGACCGGACCGATGGACGGTGGCTGGGGGCGATTGAGCGACATCAGCAGTGAGAACTGTCCGTGCGTGAGGGCCACCGGACGCAGGGCTTCATCGAAGCGCCGAGCAAGGGCGCGCGCGGCCTGCTGGACCACCAGGCACAGGCAGTGGTCGCGGACGTGAAGCGTCGTGGCGAATGGGACGGCTCGGGACATTGACAGAGGTGATTATGTTGATATCAACCCTTCTTGTCAAAGCAGGGATGCCCGACTGGAGCGTTGCCATGGCCTATATCGATGGATTCGTGGTCGCAGTACCCGCGGCGAACAAGGAAGCGTATCGGCAGGCGGCCGTCGCCGCGGCGCCGCTGTACAAGGAGTTTGGTGCGACGCGCTTCGTTGAGTGCTGGGGGGACGATGTCCCCGAGGGCAAGGTCACCGACCTCCGGCGCGCGGTGAAGGCCGAGCCTGATGAGGTCATCGTCTTCTCCTGGATTGAGTACCCCAACAAGGCGGTGCGGGACGAAGCGAACGCGAAGGCGTTCAGTGATCCGCGGATGAAGGAGATGGGCGCGCACATGCCCTTTGATGGGAAGCGGATGATCTTCGGCGGCTTCGTCCCCGACCTCCACGAGGGCGGAGCGGGGAGGCTGGGCTACGTCGATGGCTCTCTCGTGCCGGTCCCGGTTGGGAACAAGGAGGCCTACCATGCCATCGCGTCCCGTCTCGCGGCGGTGCTGCTGGAGCATGGCGCCCTGCGCGTCGTCGACGCGTGGGGAGATGACCTCCCCGACGGGAAGGTCACTGACTTCAAGGGCGCGGTGAAGGCCACCGCGGAGGAGCAGGTCGTCTTCGCCTGGGTTGAGTGGCCGTCGAAGGAGGCTCGCGACGCGGGGTGGGGGAAGGCCATGGCTGATCCGCGCATGCACCCGGACAACGTGCCCTACGACGAGGGGCGCCGGACCCATGGCGGCTTCGTGCCCATCCTGGATGAGCCGGCGGCGGCGGGCACAGGCGCATAGCCCGCCTCCTCATGCACCTCCGCCTGGTTTCGTGAAGCCCGGAATGGGCGGAGGCCGCATCAGCGCCATGTCATGAAAGCCCCCGGGCACCCGATGCCGCGATGAAGGTGGTCTGCCCCGTGGTGTCGCGGGCCAGCGCTCAATGGCGCCCAGCGTGTTGCGCCTTTGGCTCTCCGGCCCTGGGTGTCACCGTGGAAGAAGTGCCTCGGCTTGCAACCGGAGCCTGGTCCGTGGACATGACCGGGACGCTCACGCCGCAGACGCTCGCGGAGGTGGACCGGCTCGGCGGTGCCTTGGTTCGCGACGGGTGGTTCGAGCGGGCGCTGGTAGTCGGTGCGTCCCTGGCCACGTGCCTTCGCGTGAAAGGCGCGCGGTCCGGATCCAGGCTTCAGTGCACCGACGCCCCCAGCCCTGGAGGTGCGCCGGGGAACCGCTGTGGGAGGATGCGTCGGCCCGCGGCGCGTCGTTGGTCGCCGCTGAAGACGAGGTCCTGTGGGCCGGTCAGGAGTCGGTAGGATTCGGCGGGCCTGTCGGCGCGCAGGGCGAAGGGCGTCCATGCCAGTTCGTCCGCGTCCTTCAGCGCGCCGAAGTCCAAGCCCGTCCAGTCTTCGATGGCCGACAGCGTGACCTGGTAGCGCTTGAGCTGCAGCAGCTTCTTTCCGAGCTTGTCGCGCAACATTTCGGTCTGCTTCATGAAGAACGCGACCACGGAGAGGTCCGCGCCGCCCGCGGTGGCGTCGCGAAGGACCACGACCTTCCAGAAGCCCGCTGGAATCTGCGCATCACGGAGCGGCGGGTCATCGTCGCTCAGCACGGGGCCCGTGAAAACGCACAGCCGGTAGGCGAAGTCGGCGGCCCGCTCGAGCACCCAGTCCTCCAGCACGAGCCACTCATCCTGGTTGAAGTTGGCATGCTGGGGGGCGGCGTTGGTGAAGTAGAAGGTGGCTTCATTGGCCCGGCGCGCTTCAGTCACCGGGCCCCAGATGGGGTCCTGCCGGCGGACGAGGTGGCCCCGATCCCATTCGTTGCCTGCGTAGTAGGCGGGCCCCAATTGCACCTTCGCTGGGATTCGTGGGTCCAACCTCCACGGCAGCCCTTGTCGCCCCAGCCGTACCATCTGCGCAGCGTCGATGTTGCATGCGGTGTAGAGGGCTATACGGCGACGCTCATGCAATGTCAGGGAGAAGTGGACGTAGTCCACTACCTGGCCACCCGAGAACGCCTCGTCGGACGTGCGCCCCGTCAACTGGGGCAGCGGGACTTCGAACCCGTCGCCAAGGAAGTCCGACGAGTAGGGGATGAGCAGCCTGGGCGCGACGCTGACGACCGCCACCTCCGGTGCCTCAATCGAGCGGGGTGAGGAGGAGGCCTCCTCCTCCGCGGCTTCAAACGCATCGTGCGGCACCGTGGACGCGATGCCTACCGCGTCGAAGGCACGCGCGAGGGCCTGAAGCTTCGCTTCGAGCGCCGGGTCCTTGCGGAAGAGGCTGCGCGCGGCGGCTGCCATTCCGCGGCGGCTGTCGCTGAAGGTGGAGGTGTAGGAGAGGTACTGCGTGAGCGTCAGGTAGAAGAGGGCTGCGACCTCCCGCGGTCTCAGGAGCGGTTGCCCCTCGGCGCCAGCGGCAGTCAACAGGAGGTAGGCCACGCGGTTGTGGATGCCGCTGTTGGCGTGTACGCCGCCCCAGTCGTGCGCTGGGTCAGAAGGAAGCACCAGGTAGTCATCCATGTGTTCTGGTTGGCCGCAGCGCCTGGGTGACCGCAGGTCTCTGAGGGGCAGTCCGGTTTCATCCAACGCCTCACCCATCTCCCAGTTCCATTGGTCGACGTCTGGCTCGTGGAAGTTCGAAATGATGATGCCGAAGATGTCCGAGTAGGACTCGTTGAGCGCTCCGGTCTCGCCCGAGTACCGAAGGCGCGCGGTGTGGTCCGTGAGTCCATGGAGGATTTCATGGGCAACCACGTCGAGCGCGGAGGCGTACGAGACGAGCTTGCCTCGCTGCAGGCGCTGGCCGTACACCATCTGGGTGCCAATCCACGCGGCGTTGCGCCATTCGCGTCCTACGCCGTCGCCCCCGTAACAGCAGTTGATGGAGGAGATGATGCGGCCTCCCCGGTTGTCGAGGCCGTTGCGCTTGAGGATGCTCCGCAGGAATCGAGCGACCTCCGTGGCGTTGGCATGTGCGCTGACTCCCGCTGCGGGCCAGGGCTTGGGCGGCAGGGTGACGTAGTCGCCCGGGAATGCGTCGCCGCCGAGTGCGAGGTCCCGGAAGCGTGCGTCGTGCGTGTGGATGTTGAGGTCCTCGTCCACGAGCAGGCTTCGCTCCCGATCACGCTTGCACCGGAACTCGCGCGATTGGCCGAGCTCATCCGCCGCTGTCGCGGCGCAGTCCGTGTCCGGGAGGTCCGTTGGCGCGTGACGGCGGCGCCGTCTGGATTCGGAGGCACCGGGCTCCGTGAACTCCATTCGCTGCGTGCGCGGCAGCTCGGCGACCAGCGCGCCCGTATGCGCGTCCACCACGTAGTCGAAGAGGGCAGGGGCACGCTGGCCTCGCGGTTGCCGCCTCAGCACATTCTCGACTGTGTAGACGAGGTGCCAGCGTTCCTGTCCTGGGTCGAAGTAGTACTGGAGACGGGGCACGGCGTTGAGCGAGCCATTCGTGTACCCTGCCCGACTGGCGACCACTCCCAGGGCCTGCGCTGGGGAGAGCTCCGCCACCGGCTCCACGTCGGACGGCTGCCCGAGCGAGGAGTGGATGGCGAGCAGCTCGTTGTTCTCATCCAGCTCGATTGTCACCAGCGAGCCGTAGACAGGGATGTTCCCGAAGAGCTGTCGGAACTTCACCGTGGTGGTCTCGGTGAGGGGGAGCGCTTCGGCGCCGAGGGTCCGGAATTCGTTCTCGTGGTCGTGGACTGTCATCGGTGAGAAGCTCGGGAGCTGTGCGCTGGCGAAGGCCTTGTCGAGGTATCGCCGCGCGGCGGTCTCTGCGTCGAGCGAAGCGAGGCTGGGCGCTTCTCGTGTTGGATAGGGGGCCAGACCCCTGAGTGGTCGGAGCGCCGCAGCCACTTCAGGGCGGTCGTGCCGGTGAAATGTGAATGGCTTCAACCCATTGTTTTCCATGACTTCCTCTTGAGCCCGATGCCTGTCCCTGGATTCATCCCTCGTAGAACGTGAGCCGAGATGACAGAGGGGGGAGCGGCAGGCGGCCGTGGGCGTGCCCCGTCGCGCGGGGACCCGTCCTGTCTTCGGCGGGTCGGTTCAGCCCATGCCTCGGAGGCGCAGCGGACGTTGGCGCTGCTCGTCGAGCATTCACTGCCGTTTTCGGTGCGCGGCGGTGGGCACTGCCTCGCCGTCCTGAAACAACGCATCCATGGCGCGGAGGTGAGTGGCCGCGACCGGCGGCGGCTGGGAGGCCGCCGCCGCTCCCGGATGCATCACGGATTGAGGATGTGGACCTCGACGGCCAGCGGCCCATTCCGGTTGATGGCGACCAGGTCTGGCCCGTTCCCGAGCAGCTCGATGCCAAACAGGCTCGGGTCATCCCACCGGACCATCTCGAACGTCCAATCCCCGTTCGTGGGATGCAGCGCGGTGCCCGCCTGCAACACGAAGCTGGAGAAGCCGCTCGCGCCGGACACGGCATGGACTTCGGTTGAGTTGCTGCCCCCGGAGCGGAGGATGCCCACCAGGTCGACGGTCGCGTCGCCGTTGACCTCCGCCAGCTCGTACTCCCAGCTCTCCGCGCTGGGGAGCGCGGTGGTCGTGTTCAGCAGGAACGTCTGGAGGCCCGTGGCCCCGGAGAGGATGTGGACCTCCACGTGGCCTCCCGCGCCCTGGGAGTTGAGGGCGACCACGTCCAGCGTGCCGTCCTTGTTCCAGTCCGTCACCTTGAAGTCCCAGTCGCCCGTCGTCGTGTGCAGGGCGGTGGACGTGTGCGCCAGGAACGTCTGGAAGCCCGTGGCGCCGGAGAGGATGTGGACCTCCGTCGCGGTGGCGCCTGCCCGCTGGATGGCGAACACGTCCTGGCTGCCGTCGTTGTTCCAGTCACCCACCTCGAAGGCCCAGTCCGCGTTCGTGGTGTGCAACGCCGTCACCCAATGTCCAAGGAACGTCTGGTAGCTCGTGGACCCGGAGAGGATGTGGACCTCCGTGAAGCCCGTCAGGCTCTGCGGCTGGATGAAGAAGAGGTCCGGCCGCTTGTCGCCGTTCCAGTCCGCCGCCTCGAAGTGGCCGTCGTTGCCCACCGGTGGCTGGGCGCTCGCGACGTTGAGCAGGAAGCTGTTGATGCCACCCGTGAAGAGCAGGCGATCCGGTGACCCTGCCGGAAGTCCCGTCAGCCGGCCCGTCGTGGCCTCACCCACGAGAAAGTCACGGACCTGTTGCTGAGTCGATCCAGGATGGCGTTGAAGGTAGAGGGCCGCGGCGCCGGTGACGTGGGGCGCGGCCATCGACGTCCCACTCATGTTGCCAACCCCATTCACCGGGGTGGCCAGGGTGGAGCGGATGCCGACGCCCGGCGCGAAGAGGTCCACGCAGCTCCCGTGATTGGAGAAGCCCGCGACCGCGTCCATGTCGTTGCTGGCGCCCACGGTGATCGCCGCGGGCAGCCGCGCGGGTGACTGGGTGCAGGCAGCCACGCCGTCGTTTCCGGCGGAGACGATGGTCACCACGCCGGAGTCAATGAGCCCTTCGACCGCGTCATCCAGGGATTGGCTGGCACTCCCCCCCAGGCTCATGTTGGCAACGGCGGGAAACAGGTGGTTGTCGGCCACCCAATCCACGCCTGCGATGACGTCCGACGATGCGCCCGTCGTGCAGGGAAACACCTGCACCGGGGGAGGGCACTCTCATCCACGGCGGCCTGAATGCGCGCCTCCCGCACGACCTGGAAGGCACGCATCAAGGGCTCCGTGGATTCAGTACACGACCACCGAGGCGTAGACACTGGTGCCGTTCGTGTAGGCCACCAGGGCACCGCCGTTCGATGGGAGTGCCGCGACCGCTGGCACGGCGCCCGGCCCCACCGTCCTGGCATCCGCGGCCAGAATCATGGTGGCCCCCACGAGCATCCGGTCCAACTGGATGTCGCCCGTCCCTCGCTGGGAGGCGATGTAGCCGTTGCCGAGCGCGTCCGCGTCAATCGTCCGGAAGGGACCGGGACCGACGTCCGTGGGGAGGCCCGGCACCTGGGTGCTCGTCCCCGGTGCGGACATGGGGATGACGTCCACGTTGTCGTCCCCGAAGGAGCCCGTGACGTAGATGAAGCCGTTGGAGCCCGTCCAGTCCGAGAAGAACGCCTGCCCCGGCGGGGAGCTCAGCGGGCCGAAGCTGGTCCCCTGAGCGCTGCTGCGGCTGATGCGGAAGGAGGGGTCGTCGCTCACCGAGAAGACATCTCCGCTGACCTTGTCCACGAGGACGTCGAAGTAGGCATTGCGCTGGTCCACGTCCGTCACGCTGAAGTCGTTCGCGCCTCGCGCGAAGTTCCGGAGGACGCGGACCCCTGCGTTGCTCCCTCGCGAGACGGAGATGTAGAGGGCGTCGCCCCTGGAATCCAGACTGACGGTGGGGTTGGCCGCCGCGCTGAGGGTTCGCGGCGCCTCCCAGCTCGCTCCCGCGTCGAGGGTCCGGGTGAATATCACCGTGCCGGCGCTGGTGGCCGCGACGTACGCGACCCCCGTGGGGCCGCCTTCAATCACGACCTCCGCCGCGTTGGTGATTCCCAGGGGAGTGGGCCCCACCCAGGTGTGGCCACGGTCCACGCTCACACTGACATGGACATCGCCACCGCACTTCATGACGACGTAGAAGCGCCCCAGTGCATCCACCGCCGCCTTGCGCCCCGTGTTCGATTCGGCCGTGGTGCAGTTCAGCGTCCCGCTGACGAGCGTGGGGGGCACATTCGAGAAGGCATCCAGTTGGCACGCGGCGTCGCAGCCATCCCCGGGGGTCGTGCCGCCATCGTCGCACTGCTCTCCCGTGACGCTGTCGACCAGTCCGTCACCGCACACCTCCACGCCCTGGCAGTCCGCTCGGCACCCGTCTCCCGCGACGCGGTTGCCGTCGTCACACACCTCACCCGAATCGGTGTGGCCATCGCCGCAGACAGGCGGTCCCCTGACGGTGATGCTGACCGTGGCGGTATTGGAGGTCAGCGCGCCGTCGCTGGCCGTGAAGGTGAACGAGTCCTCCCCCTGGAAGTCCGCGGCCGGCGTGTAGAGCAACTGGGCGCCCGTCCCGGACAGGGTTCCGTGAACGGGAGGCGCCGTCACGGTGTACGTGAGCGCGTCTCCATCCACGTCCGTGGCCGCCAACGTGATGGGCGGGGACGTGTTGTAGTCCGCCGTCACCGTGGCGGAGGCAGCCACGGGCGCGTCATTGACCGGAGTCACCGTGACCGAGACGGTGGCCGCTGCCTGCTTCTTTCCGTCGGAGACCGTGACCTGGAAGCTGTCCTCTCCGGCGAAGTTCGCGTTCGGGGTGTACGTCACCGAGGCCCCCGCGAGCGAGAGCGTGCCATGGCCAGGCGTGGTGTAGAAGAAGTCAAGCGCGTCGCCATCCGGGTCCGCCGCGGGGATGGTGATGGTCACCGAGGTGTCCTCCGGGGTGGTCGTGTGGACGTCCTCGACCGTGGGCGCTGAGTTGTTGTCGCAGACGCTCGGCTGTCCCGTGCAGGTGTATCCCGGCTCCACCTGGCAGACGCTGTTGCAGCCGTCTCCAGAGAGTTGATTGCCGTCGTCACAGATTTCGAATCCGCCCAGCACCCCATCACCACAGATGGGCCGCAGCGACGTCTCCACCGCGTCCACCAGGTAGAGCGCGAGCACCGCGCCCCTCAGGCGCACGTAGCGATAGGGCTGGTTCCCTGGGTACGTCGCCACCGCCACATGCGTCCCCAGGCCCAACTCCACCAGGTGCAGCGAGCTGGAGCCAATGAACGTCCCATCCGCCTTCAGGAAGTCCACCTGGGCCACCAACGCCAATGACAGGCCCTGATAGTAGACGCGCAGGTCGCCGGTGCCTTCCTCGCCCTGGCCCAGGTCCAGCACCAGCGCCGTGTTGAGCAAGCCGAGCAGTGTCGCGGCCCGCCCGTCCGGAGCGCCCAGCGCCGCGCTCGCGTTGAGCACCGTCGCCGTGGTGCCCGACGCCACCGCGTCCGCATACGGGTCCCACGTCAATGAGGCTTTCGGACGCTCACGCGTCAGCGCCCCATTGTCCTCTAGCGATACTCCATCCTCCGGAGGACGGACTTTCTCCTCCAGAGACTCCACACCACACGCTCCCAGCGATAAGGCAAGCGTGACCGCCAGTCTCCGCGACCACAGCACCCCAGGACGGCTTCGCATCTATTGTCTTCCCCCGAAGAGTAGGATGAAGTCCGGAATGGACCGTCCCCCCCATGGAATGAACGACACCACTTCTTGCTCCCGACGATTCGGCGCGCAACACATGGATGGCCAACGTCCTCAGGCCACTAGCCGACAAGCACCCGAGTACCATGGATACGAAATCCACGACATGCGTCCGCCTGCCGCCGCGAATCACGACACGTTCGCGGGAGACTCATTTTCTATCAGTAAAGTCCCGAAACGTGTCGTTGGCTGGAGGGGCGGGGAGGGAGGCTCCTTGGTGGCATCGTAGAGGGGCGTCTGGGGTTGATTTTAGCAGCGGCAGAATGTTGAGGTGGCGGCGGTCATCCCAGACATCGGTGACTTCCAAGGCGATGGTAATGAGGCGCCGCGCACTGGCGCGCGCCGGAATGGCGCCGACCGCGCGGGTGCGGCGCTTTGCCTCGGTGTCCATCCTCTCCCTCATCGTAGGCAATCAGGGCCGAGACGTTCTGCAATGCGCGTGACTCGATTCGGTGGGTGACGCTCACGCGTCACTGGCGCTGGAGCGCCTTCTTCCAGGCTCACTCCGCGACGCCCAGCTCATGGATGAGCAAGACGGTGCGCTCCGTCACGCCCGGCGCCACTGTCAGCGCGATGCGCTCCGCGCCCTTGATGAACGCGTCGTCCGGGCCCGGCGCGTAACCCTGCGCGGAGAGCTTCTCGCGGTAGAACGCGCGAACCTCGGCCGGAGTCGCCGTGGTCGCGTAGCTCATGGACTTCATCCACTCGAGCTGGGTGCTGGTGACAGGACCGCTGCCCGGGTAGATCGGCGCGAACGCTGGCGCCGCCTTCTGCTGCCGCCTGGCCAGCTCCGCCGAGCTGACGATGAGCGTCGTCGCATTCTTTCCCGACGGCTGCAGGATGACGGTGTACGAGATGAGGCGCTCCGGATCCAGCCCGGTCACCTGATCACCGAGCTTCAACTTCATCTCCGCCGTCTCCTCCGCGAGGTACAGGCCCCTGCGTGCGAAGAGCGCGCGGAAGTGCGCCTTCAGCGTCGCGACGTCCTTGCTGGAGACGAGCGTCGAGGTCTCGATGATGACGCCGTCGACGACCATTTTCTCCGCCTGCGTGGGCTGCGAAACGGCCCCCGGGACGTCCTTCACGAAGGGATTCGCGGAGGCGACCGACCCCACCGAGAGCGTCATCACCCACGCGGTCACGACAAGAAGGGTTCGGCTCAGTCGCATGTGTATTTCCCGAGGTAGACAAACCGCGTCGCCGAGGTCGAACGGAGCCTGTTCGCGGCGTCGAAGGCCTCGCGATACGTTCCGCGTCTCCTGCCCAGCGACGGGTCGTCCACGAAGTTGTGGTCCATGGGCTGCGTCTGCCAGATGCGCTCGTGGGACTCTCCGAAGGTGCCGGACTCCTCGCCCCGGAAGCTCAGGTAGAAGCCCGTCACCCGCCCACGGGGCGTGCTGCCGACGATATCGTTCGCCCATCGCTCGGGCAGACCCGTCCACCCCATGGAGCGGTCCCACCCCTCGTGCGCGAGGCTGTAGAAAGCCCGGTTCTGACAGCGCTGGCCAGGGACGTCGTCCTGGAGGAGGGCGCACTCACGCTCTTCATCCTCTCCCGAGGTGAGCCCGTGGTCCCCAAGGAGGATGTTCAGCGAGCCGCGGCAGGTGTCGCCCGCCGCGGGCCGGCCCAGGCCGCACAGGCTGAAGGAACTCCGCGTGAGGTGCTCGGCGGAGAAGACGCCGTCGTCCGCGGCCTTGAGGAATCGCGCCGGGAGGTTGATGGTCCTCACCGACCCCTGGGTGATGCACGAGAGCGCGCCCGGCTCGCCATAGGCAGGCGTGTTCGCTGTCGCGGACACGCGGAAGCCATTGCGTGGGTCCTCGCTGCGGATGCACGCCGTGTTGAGTGTGCCCGCCTGGGAGTAGAGCTGGGTGGGCCCCCTGTCGCCCGGTGTGCTGCTGCGGCCATCCCAATCCGCGTACCGCTCGTTGGTGGCGTAGGTCACGCGCGTCGCGGCAATCCGGCCCGAGTCGTACCAGGCCCAGTCGTCGACGGTGTCCACGCCCGGGCGCTCGACGCGGTACGCGGTGGCATCCCATGCTGCCGCGGCCACCGCTTCATGGGCCTTCAGCGAAAGATGCGCGAGCTCGGCGAAGTGCAGGCCGAACATCAGGACGGTGACCAGCACGATGATGCCGAGCACGGCCTCCAGCATGGCCTGTCCCCGCGCGCCCTTCGCGGCACCCTGGCGTCCCTTGCGCGTCACCATCCGGTGTACCCGTTCCTGACCAGGCTTTCGAACGCGCCTTGCACCTCGGTGGCCCCGGTGCCCGACAGGAACTCACCCGCTTGTGTATCGAAAAGGGTGCGATCGGGAGACCCTGCCCGGGGCCGGTCGATGGAGAGCCGCGTCAAGCCGGCCCGCCAGTATGGCGCGAACAGGTTGGGCGGCTCCGTCGAGTGTTGGAACCGGTGGTAGTAGACGATGCCGGAGCCCACCGCGACCTGACGTGGCGCTCCGCCGAAGGTGTGTCCGCCCCCCAGGCTGAGGGTCCTGCTGTCTTCGGCGGTGGTGCGGAAGTTGAACGAGAGGTTCCAGACATCCCGCTCGGGCACCGGGTCGCGCGACAGCGCCGTCACCAGCTTGGGCTGCCCCTGGAGGTTCGCCGCATCCAGGACCTGTGCGCCGTTGAAGTCGACGAAGGGCGGAAACGTCTCGACCGCGTGCCGGGTCGTGTGGCCAATGCCTTCGTGCTGGGTCGCGGTGACCCGCACCGCGCCAGCGCCAATTCCTCGCCCCGCCAGGCCAATGGCTCCCGCGATGGGGAAGGCGGGGAGGGGCGACATGCACATCGTCCACCTGCGGAGTCGCGCCACGGCCCCCGGTATCCGGCCCACGTCGGCGGCGGGGAGGAAGGCGACGCGTGTACGCCCACCCTGTCCATCATGGGCGCGTGGCTCATACGGCCGGCCCGAGGGAAGCGGCGCGTAGTCGCTGTCGTAATAGCCTTTGCCACTGCGGGAGCCGCTGTAGAAGACGTGACCGGCCGCGAACAGCAGGAGGGAGCGGTGGCCGACGCTGTCCGACGAGAACATCCGATCCCACGCGCCCCCCTCGCCCCGATTGCGCAGGAACGGGTGCCCGCGGGTGCCCATCACGAGGTGTCCGACCTCGTGCGGTTCACTGCCTTGACGAGCCGAAGCATGGTCGAGCACCGCATCGTTCAGCTCCCGCCGGGTGACGGCCGTCCCGGCTGGCTGGACGCGGACCTCGTCGGGCGCGACGAGGTTCGCCCGGGACAGGTACTCTTGCGCGAGTCCGTCGGGGCCGTCACCCGCGCGAGCCCGGGCACGCGCCAGCACCTCGACCTGCGCGGCGTGGATGCGCTGCGCCGCGTTCCATCGCGGCAGCGTCTCCGCGGTGAAGAGCTCCGTGTCGCGCCGCAGCTTGCCGCGCGTCTGATTCGCATGCACGGTCGACAGCGTGGCGAGCACGAGCGTCTGTGCGAGCGCACGCGTGCACAGCCCGCACATGGGTTTGCGGACCGGATAGCACTGAAAGAAGGTGTTGACGCTATACGGCACGGCCATCAGGCGAAACAGCTCCGCCGCGTTGTCCGCGTGTTTCCAGTACAGCGTGGACCAGGAGATGAGGCTCAGCGTCCCGAGCGTCGAGACGGCGTGCGCCACCTGGACCCGGTTCATCACCGCCACGGAGTTGAAGGCGCGCGCGGTCGTCACCGCGGAGCTGTATGCGGCAGTGTCCGCCAGTGTCTGCAGCTCCATGCGCTCCTTCACCTTGGCGCCCATGGACAGCGTCATGCACACCATCACCACGAGCAGCACCAGCGTCAGTGCGAACAGCACGAGCGTCTGTCCTCGCGCTACCGGCCTGGTCCGGAGGTTCATGGCGTGAACCCCGGCGCCGAGCACTCAGCCCCGGCGAATTCAGACAAGCGAGGAGGCGTCATCATTCGCATGGTGGAGGAGACCTCAATGGGGAACATGTAGTGGCCGCGCGCGAGCCTGCGCCGCAGCTCGGACGCCATCCGGGCATCGAGGCTCGGGCGGCCCTCGGCTTCCCATTCCGCGCTCCGGGTGAGCATGAGCGGGTCCTGGCCCGTGAAGCTGTCGAGCCCCAGCCGTGCCGCGGCGATGCGTGAGAACACCCAGTCCGCGAAGGGGATGCGCAGCGGCGCCCAGAAGATCATCCGGACCTCGAGTCGCAGCGGCTCCGCTCGCCCCGGGCGGGGCAGGGGCTGATCGAACGCGACCACGTCCGCGGCCGTGGGCACCGGCTGCTCCCGCACGAGCCAGACGAGCGCCTCGGTTTCAGCACCGGCGCTGTTCCAACCTGGGCCCCTGTAGCCGAGGTAGTGGTTGTCGCGGAAGCGGCCAAAGGCCTCGCCGAGCTGTTCGCCGGGGGTGACACCCGGGAGCGTCCGGTCGCCGAGGAAAGAATGCACCGCGGGAAGCACGGACAGGAGCGCGGCGTGGGTCATCGGCGTGCAGGCTCCGTGATTCAAGGAGCCGACCCGGGTCGCCTGGAACACGCCGTACTGCGCGAAGAGGCGGGCCTGGGAGAGCAGGAAGAGCTGCAGGCTGCCCAGAATCACGAACAGGACAAGGGGGAGCGTCAAGGCGGTTTCCACAAACGCCTGACCGGATTCGCGCCGCATGGTTCTTCTTTCCTGAAGGCGTTTGGTGTTTCCAGACTCCGCTTGTCTATTCCTGCCCGGCACCGTCGCAGCCGACCCCATGGCAGCCCGCTGGTATGAGACGTCTGGCCTTCTGGAGTTGCTCGCGCTGCTCGGGGCAGAGGACGTGCTCGCCATGACGATCTTCGCAGAACATCTTCGCCGCCCGCGCCATCTCCGCGTTCAGTTCCTCGTTTTCCGCCGCGGTGCATCGTCGCATCTGGCCCTTCTCACTCATGCATAGCTTTTCGTCGCGACGCTGCCGGGCCACCTTGAGCGCGTCGTTGACGTTCCGGCACCGCGAATAGCAGAGGTCCGAGGCGCGGCTGCAGTGCTCACGGCACTTCAAGCGCCCCTCGCACCCAGCGGTGCATCCTGCGAGCCGCTTCGCGCAGCGCTTCGCGCAGTCATGGTCTCCTGGCCGCTCCCGGGCCGCGAGCGCTGCTTTCCGGGACGCGCTGCCTGCTACCGAAGTGGCATAGGCGGCGGGGTGGACCTCTCCAGACGTGTCCGTGGCGTCGAAGAGCGAGGCGAAGCCGCGCACCTTGCTGGGGTGGCAGAGCCCGTCGAGGCCGCAGGTATGGTTTTTCTGGCTGCAGCGCTTGTTCGAATCACAAGCGAACCGGATCTCCTCGTCCATGTTTAATCCCTGACAGCCCCCGCTCAGGGCCACGGCGACCAGCAACAGCATGGCGGCCGGGGGTGAACGCTTGCGGGAAGGCATGAGCGCGCTTCCTCCTGGGGCGTGAGGCAGGGGCGTCAGGTGTCGAGGTAGGGATCGTCAATGATAGGCGGTTCCGTGGGGTTGGCAAGCCATGCCTGACGCCTGGGAGTATGTAATTGATTTGTGCAGGATAGGGAGCGATCGCTGGTGTCTTGTTTAGGACAAGCCGCCTCGCGAGCCTTGCGCACTGCGATACCTGGCTCAGGTGGGGTGCGGACTTGGAGTTGGGCGTCGGCAGAGCTGACGACGGGCCGAGGGGGCGGGTGCCCGCGCCTGGGTGAAGGGGGGTGCGTGTTGGCGGGTTGGGCCATGGGAGGATCTTTCATGGCCCAGGTGACGGTGGATGTGCCCGAGGCGTTTGCGGAGGTTGTTCGCGGTGAGCGTCAAGGCTGTCGTCTCGTGAGAGGGCTCAGCCGATGCACTTCATCTCCTGCGCAGCCGGGGTGAGGTTCGGGGAGGGGCCTCGACGGAGGGGGCCCACCGGCGTCCGGTTGCGAGTGTCGCTCGCGTTGACAGGTTCCGAGAGACCGACCGCGTACCCCTCACTCACGCGACAACCGGACGTGGGAGAGCGCCGGGCGCATGCGCATGAAGGGCAGCTCCACATAGGTGTACAGCAGGAGTGACAGCGCCATCGTGAGCGTCCAGCAGAGGGCCATGGCGCCCAGCAATTGGGCCATGGAGGGCACTTCCTTCAAGCCGATGAGCGTGTAGAAGCCAAAGATGATGATGGGGTGGATCAGGTAGGTCGAATACGACAGCCTGGCGATGGGGTGCCACGCTTTCGCCGCTAGCAGCCGACCCCACCACGCGCCGACACCACGCGCGGCGAAGCTGGCGAGCAGGAAGGCCGCCGTGCCGATGGCGAAGACGGTGTGGTAGGCGCTCAGATACATGAGACTGAACGTGGTGGACCATTCGGTGCCGGGCTTGAAGATGGGCGGCGCGATGACCCATCCCCAGCTCATGATGCCTACCCATAGCAGGAGGACCGCGCTCCAAGGGGTGTCCACCACCCACCGGCGGTAGGGGCTGCGCATCAGCTCCGTGACGGCCACGCCGATGAGAAGGGCCCCAAAGCGGGTGTAGGGCTTCACGTAGAACACGTCGTTGTAGGACTCGAAGGGCTGCGGGTCGATTCGTTCGTGGATGACGATGGGAAGCTCCACCCCATGGCTCCAGACAAGCCAGGCGCGCAGGGCGACGCCCAGTCCGGCGAGCGTCACCATGACGGCCAGGTTGCGCCGCGCCGACGTGCCGCACATCAGCAGCAGCCACGGGAAGAGGAGGTAGAACTGCTCTTCAATCGCCAGGGACCATGCCCACTTCATGCACTGCTGCGCCGTGGGGATGAAGTTGTTGACGTAGAGCAGGTTGGCCCATGCGAAGCGCCAGTTCTCGCCTGAGAGCAGGCAGAAGAGCAGGAGCACCACGACATACGCGGGCATCAGCCGGAGCAGGCGGCGGGAGTAGAACTGGAGCAGGTTGATTCCTCCGCGCGTCTCCAGTTCGCGCACCAGCATCCCGCTGATCAAGAAGCCGCTGATGACGAAGAAGAGGTCGACGCCCAGGTCACCACGAATGAAGAAGGTGAACAGGGGATGCGTTGCGTGTTCGTTCACCACCGCCATGAGCGCGTCACGAGGAATGAACATCCCGACACACCAGATGCAGTGCAGGATGAACACCCAGAGGATGGCGATGGCCCGCAGGCCATCCACCTGTTTGACGCGCGCCTCCCCCGGGTCCACCAGTGTCGCGAGGGCACGTCTCATCCTTCCTGCTTCGATGCGCTCATCCATGCTGGTCTCACTCACTGCACGTCTCGGAGGAGGTCGTCGACCGCTTGGTCGAACTCGTCTTCGGTCAGGCCCGCGATTTCCCGCACCAGCAACTCGTCGTCACCGGTGTCAGGGGCGGCGGCCTGGGCGCTGCTGGCCGGGCGCGCTTCGGTGTCCTCGCCCCAGATGGACTTCAGCAGGTGGGTCGCCAGCTCCGCGATGGTCGGACTGTCGAATACCACCACCGACGGGAGCTCGTGCGAGAGCTCCCGCTGGAGGCCGTCCTTCAGGTGCAGCGCCGCCAGCGAGTCGAGCCCCAACTCGAAGAGGGCCCGGTCGGGGTGAATCTCGTTGGAGGAGCGGTTGCCAGGCAGCAGTTGTGCCGCCAGCCGCAGGATGAGCGCCGTGACGGCTTCACGCCGCTCGCTCGCGGGGAGCGCGTCGAGCATGCCGCGCGCCACCGCTCCCCGCGCTTCCGCCCCGGCGCCCCCCAGCGCGGCCAGCCAGCCGAACCGGGATGTGTGGAGCATGGTGGCCAGCTTCGCCCAGGCGAACCGGCCGATGACGACTTGTGGTGCCGTGCCGGAAAGGAGCGATGGCAGGCACTCGATGCCACGCTCGGGGGCGATGAGCGACACGCCCTGGCGCTCCATGCCCTGACGTCCGCCGACCTGGGCCATCAGTCCGGTTCCCGCCCACGGGCCCCAGTTGATGCTGGTGGCGGGAAGCCCCGAGGCGCGTCGCGCGAGGGCAAGCGCGTCCAGCCACGCGTTCGCCGCCGCGTAGTTGCTCTGGCCCGCCGAGCCCAGCACCGCGCTGGCCGAGGAGAACATCCAGAAGAAGTCGAGCGTGTGGGCCCGCGTCGCCTGGTCCAGCCACAAGGCCCCTTGCACCTTGGCGGTGAACGCTCGGGAGAAGGACTCCCAGGTGTGTTGGCGCAGCAGCCCATCCGCGAGCTCCGCCGCTGCGTGAATGACGCCGCGCAGGGGAGGGCCCGGGAGCTGCTCCACCAACGCCCGCACCTGCTCGCGGTCGGTGATGTCCGCCTGGACCACGTGGACCTGGAGCCCCAGGGTCCGCATGGCGTCGATTCTCGCCTGCTTCGCGGCCTCGGGCGCCCGGCGTCCCACCAGGGTGACGTGTCCGGCCTTGGACCGGGCCATCCACTCGGCGACGTGCAGGCCGAGGTCTCCGAGACCTCCCGTGATGAGGTAGTGTGCGTCCGCGCGCAGCCCCCCCCGCGTCGCGTCCGCCACCTCCGGAAGGGGGGCCGGCTGCATGCGCAGGACCCAGCGCTCGCCCTCGCGCAGGCAACGCTGGTCCTCACCTGCCTCGGTGTTCAGCGCGGAGAGGAGTTCGTCGACCTGCGCATCCAGCGGGCCCCCGTCGAGGTCGAGCAGTCCGCCGTACCGCTCCGGCAGCTCCTGTGCCAGGGAACGGCCGAAGCCCCAGAGCGGCGCCTGGCTCAAGCCCGGGACACCCGATGAGGGCTCCACCTGCTGGGCATGACGGGTGACGAAGAGAATGCGGGCCTGCTGCTTCATGCGGCCCATCGCCTGGGCGAGCGCCAGGGGACCGGCGCACGTCAAGGCCTGGGCCTCGTCGACACTCCGCGCTGTCTCCGGCGTGCTGACGCCCAGGGCCCAGAGGTAGACGACGTGAGAGCACGCCGCGATGGCGTCCGTCAGGACGCTTCCGGGGGTCTTGGGCGCGACGATGAACGTGCTGTCGTCGACGCGGCGCGAGTGCTCGCCCACGAGCACCTTCACCCAGGGGGTTCCGCGAGCCGAGAGGGTGGCGCAGAGCCTGTCACCCAGCCCTCCTGTGTCTGAGAAGACGGCCACCCGGCGCACGCCGTCGAGCGGCCGTGCCTCGCGCGCGCTCGGCGTCTCCGCGCGCACCCATGTGGGGACGTAGGTCTCCAGCGCGGGAGCGGGTTCATCGTCTCGGCCTGACTCGGGCACCTGCCGCAGAGACTTCACGCGGAACCCTTCGACTTCCGCGATGCAGTCACCCGCCACGTCGCGCACCAGGAGGTCGCAGACCCTCACACCCTGGGTCGGCGCCTCGGTGCTCCACTGGCCGAGCACCTCCGTTGCTCCGCGCGGTGTCCCCCGGAAGCGGAGCCGTTTGACGCCGACGGGCACATACGTTCCCCCGGCCGCGTCGGGAGGTTCAACGACCGCCAGCCCGTGGAAGGCGGCGTCCAGCAGGGCGGGCGGGATGTCCTGGCGTGTCTCGCTGCCCTCCGCCGCCGTCACCGGCCGGAGCCACGAGTGGAATCGCCGTGTGTCATGGCGCAGACGTTCGACGAGCGCGAACGCGGGGCCGTAGTCGAGCCCCCGCGAGGTCAGCATGGCGTAGAAGCCCTTCATCCCCTCCGGACCGACCTGGGTGGCGCCCTCGTCCGCGACGCCCCTTTCGCGCAGGTCCGGCCACCCGGCCCCTCCCACGTCCCGGAGGGGCGCGCCATGGTGGCCCTTCGCATGGACGCGGCTCCGCCCGTTTTCATCCTGGCTCGTGATGGTGAACGCGTCGCCCTTCACGACGACCTGGACGGACGTCTTCTCCGAACCCAGTGGGAGCATCTGGACGATGTCCACGTCGCGGAGCTCCACGTCCGTTGAGTCCGAGGCGAGCGTGCACGCGGCACGGGCCATTTCGAAGTAGCCAGCGCCCGGGAAGACGATGCGTCCTTGCACCTGGTGGTCGCGCAGCTCAGGATGGCTTCGGGTCGAGAGCTCCGAGGCGAAGTGCACCTCCTGCGCGTCGCGGCGCGTACACCTCTGGACCAGCGGGTGGAGCCAGGCGGTATTGGGGCCGCGCGCCTCGCGCCGACTCACGCCACCGGGCCACAGCGCTTCGTGTTGCCACGCGTAGCTGGGAAGGGGAACACACTGGCCGCGCTCGCCCGACAGGGTGCCCCAGCTCAAGGATGCGCCCGCCATGTAGACGTGGGTGAGTGCTCGCCGGAGGGCCGCCGCGGGTTCACCGTCCTCCGGGATGGAGGCAACCTGGATGGACTGAAGCGTCGCATCCGGTGACGGGAGCTCCGCCCCCAGCTCCAGCAGCAGGCCGTGGCCTTCGCGGATGAGCCTCGCGACATGGCCCCGGAGTGATTCGCCGCTGGCTCCGGCCACCGTCAGCTCGTGACCTTGGAGCCAACCTCCGCTTACCGTGGAATAGAGCGGCAGGCCCGCGGCCTGGATTGGCAGGGAGGCGCTCCAGGACGCTCGCGCCGGGGACTCCCTCCGAGCGGCGGACTCCAGCGCGGTGGCCACGGCGTCGGGGGAGAGCCGTCCCGCCACGAAGGCCGCGGCGAGCAGCGCTTCTCCGTGTCCCAGCACGGCCTCCGGAACCACGCCCCAGGCGCGCCAGAGCTCCGCGAGCGCCACCGTGAACACGAAGCGGCCGGGAACCGAGACATCCAGCCCCGCGGGCGTCTCCGCCGGCAGCGACTCACCCGCGAGCCAGTCATCGAGCTTCACGCCCAGCCGCGCCTGGAAGCGGTTGCTCCACTGGCGGCACGTCTGCGCGAAGCGAGGCTCACTCGCGAGGAGCTTCGCGGCGAAGGCCCGCCAGTGGCCCGGAAGCGCCGTGAAGGCCCAGGCGATCCGCGGGGGCTCCGTGGGCGCGCTCCAGGGGCCGGGCCGCAGGGACTGCTGTCGTAGCGCGGCCGCGATTTCATCGCGCGAGCGGCCAGCGACAGCCGCTCGGAAGCGGTGGTGGCTCCGTCGCGCTCCGGCGGTGTGCGCGAAGTCCTCCAGTGACAGGCCGGGCGTGCGCTCCAGCCAGTCCGCGTAGCGCGCGAGCTGCGCGCGCAAGGCCGCCTCCGAGCGCGCGGAGACGGGGACCAGGTGGAGGTGCGCGCCGTCCGGGGCCTCCTGTCTCGCCTCGCGCGCGGGTGGGCCTTCGAGGATGACGTGCGCGTTGGTGCCGCTGAAGCCAAAGGCGCTCACCGCGGCACGCGCGGGCGCGTCCGTGCCGAACCAGGGGCTGTGCGCGGTGAGGACGCGCAGGGGCGCGTGGGTCCAGTCGAACAGGGGATTGGGCGTCTTCAGGTGCAGGTGAGGCGGCACCTCCCGGTTGCGGACGACCAGCGCGGCCTTGATGAGCCCGGCGATTCCCGCCGCGGGCTCCAGGTGGCCCATGTTGGTCTTGAGGGAGCCGATGGCGATCGGTGCGTCCGCCGTCCGGCCCTGGCCATACACGGCGGAGAGCGCCGCCAGCTCGATGGGGTCACCGAGCTTCGTTCCCGTCCCGTGTGCCTCCACGTAGCCCACCTCCTGGGGCTCCAGGCCGGCATCGCGCAAGGCCTCCTTGATGACCATCTGCTGCGCTCGTCCATTGGGCGCGGTGAGCCCATTGCTCCTCCCGTCATGGTTGATGGCGGAGCCTCGGATGACAGCGGCAATCGGGTCACCGTCCCGCAGCGCCTCCGACAGCCGCTTGAGGACGACCATGCCGCAGCCCTCGCTGCGCACGAAGCCGTTGGCCGCGGCATCGAAGGTCTTGCACCGGCCGTCGGGGGCCTGGGACATGAGCAGGGAGAAATAGATGTTGTTCTGGGGCGCGAGAATGAGGCTGACGCCCCCCGCCACGGCCAGGTCGCACTCCCGGGTGCGCAGGCTCCGAATGGCCTGGTGGACGCTGACCAGGGAGGAGGAACAGGCGGTGTCCAGGGTCATCGACGGACCCATCCAGCCGAACACGTAGGAGATGCGGCCCGCCGCGACGCTGGCGGTCGTCCCCGTGCCCGCGTAGGGGTCAATACGCCGCGGGTCTCCCGAGTGCATGTTCTGCAGCATGAAGTCCTGCGCGGACAGCCCCAGGAAGACCCCCGTCCGGCTGCCCTCCAGCTGTTCGAGCCGCTGCCCCGCGCTTTCGAGCGCCTCCCACGTCACCTCCAGCGTGAAGCGGTGCTGCGGGTCCATCTGCACCGCCTCCCGCTCGGAGATGTCGAAGAAGCCTCGGTCGAAGTCCTCCACGCGCTTCAAGAAGCCGCCATGCCGCGTGTACATCTTCCCGGCGACCTGGGGCTTCGCGTCGTAGAACGCGTCGAAGTCCCAGCGCTCCCTCGGAATCTCGCCGATGGCGTCGCGCCCGCTTCGCAACAACTCCCACAGCCCGGACGGATCATGGACGTCGCCGGGGAGCCGGCACGCCATGCCGATGATGGCGATGGGCTCGCGCTGCGAGCGGACCACGGCGTCAAGCTGCTCCTGGAGTTGACGCAGTGCCGCCGTGGCCCGCGACAGGAGCGCGGCGCTGTCTCCGGTCTTCTGCTGCATGACTTCCTCCCGCGCGAGCCCGCGCGTCAGTGTTTGATGCGTTGCTCGGCCCGCTGAAGCTCCTGCTCGAGCTCCGACAGGGCGTCAGTGGGGGCTGCTGGAGACGCGACGTCCTCCGCGGCCGGTTGCAGTGACTGGGCCAACTCACGGAGCGTGGGATGGTCGAAGAACGTCGTCGCTGGCACCTTGCGCCCCAGCAGCCGCTCCAGCGCCCCCGAGAAGGCCAGCGCATCCACCGAGCTCAGCCCCAGGTGCGTGAAGGGCGCCTGCGCCGTCACGTGCGCATCCGGGAGCCGCAGCTGCCTGGCCAGCCACGCGCGGCCCCAGGCTTCGATGGCACGCCAGTGGAGCCCATCCAGCTCCGGCGCCACGGTGGGCGCGGTCTCGTCGTCGCCGCGTGCGTTCTCCCAGGTGGCCAGCACGGACAGGTCCCCGCGGAGCCAGGCTTCCTTGCTCTGGAGCCGTTGCAGCTTGCCGCTGGTGGTGCGTGGCAGGCCACGCCTGGCGACCAGCACGAAGCGCGACAGCGAGAGTCCGTGCGACTCGCTGATGGCCCGGGCAACGGGGCCGGCGAGCGCCGCGACATCCTCGCCGCTCGCGTCGTCCGGCGCCTCCGCGAGCAGGACGATGCTGTCCTCCGTCTCGCCCTCCGTGCCGAGGGCCACGGTGCTGTCGTCACGCAGCCGCGGCATGGCCGCCACCGCCGTGGACTCGAGGTCCTGGGGGTAGTGGTTCTCGCCGCGGATGATGATGAGCTCCTTGGCCCGGCCGGTGATGAACAGCTCCCCGTGGTCCAGGAAGCCCAGGTCACCCGTGTCCAGGAACCTCGTGCCGTCGCCGCCCGTGAGCAGGTTGTGGAACGTGGCTCGCGTGGCCTCGGCGTTCTCGTAGTAGCCAGGGGACACGGAGGGACCGGCCACCCAGACATGGCCCAACTTTCCGGGTGGGCAGGGCAGGCGCGTGCCTGGGTCGACGATCTCCAGGCGCATCTCGTGCTGTCCCTCCCCGTGGGCCGTCTTGCCGCAGCTCACGAGCAGGCGGCAGTGGGGCGACGTCTCCTCGACGGGCGTCACGGTGCCCCGCTCCAGCGCGTCCCGGTGCAGCGCGAGCACCCGGGAGCGCTGGCCCGTCGTCACGCGCAGCGTGGACTCCGCCAGGCCGAAGCCGCAGTCGAACACGTCATACGAGAAGCCCACGCCCTGATAGGCGTCCGCGAAGGCACGGAGCGTCTCGTACCGGATGGGCTCCGAGCCGGAGACCGCGCAACGGAGCGCGCTCAGGTCCAGGTCCTTGCGGTGCTCCGGCGCGACATGGGTGACACAGCGCTGGTAGCCGAAGTTGGGGCTGCCCGTGTGCGTCGCCCGGTGCTCGGTCAGGGCGCGCAGCCAGGTCAGCGGGTCCTTGATGAAGGACTCCGGCGCGAGCAGCACGGCCCGCGCGCCACTCGTCAACACCGCGAAGAGCGTGAACACCATGCCGAAGTCATGGAACATCGGCAGCCAGCTCACGACCACGCTGGCCTCGGTCAGGCCGAGCGACTGTTGGATGTCCGTGGCGTTGAACAGCGCGTTGCGGTGGCTGATCATCACCCCCTTCGGCGCCGCGGTGCTCCCCGACGTGTACTGCAGATAGGCGGTGTCATGGCGCCGCGCCGGAGGCAGCTCGCCCTGGGGCGCGGCGGCCGTGTGCGTGTCGCTGGCCACCCACTGCACGGAGGCCCAGTCCGGAAGGCCGGACATGGGCCGCAGCAGGGGGAGCAGCTCGCTGCTCGTGAGCACCACCTGGGCCCTGGCGTTGGCGCGGGTGGTGGCCACGCGCCGCACGTCACTCTTCCCGCGCGGCGGACAGAGCGGAACGGGGATGCCACCCGCCAGGAGCACGCCGAAGAAGCCGGCGATGAACTCCAGGCCAGAGGGGTACAGCAGCAGCGCGGTGTCTCCGGGGTCCATGCCGGGCCGCAGCGCCGCGGCGATGGCCGCCGCGCGCTGGTGCAGGGCACCGTAGGTCAACGACGCCACCTGTTCGCCGCGTCCGTCGAGGAAGGAGAAGACTTCCCGGTCCGGCTGCGTCCGGGCCCGGTGCGACAGCAGGTCTTGCAAGGTTTCGAAGCTCATGGGTGCTTCCTCCTGGTGTCAGGACCGCAGGGCCGCGGACACGACGTTGTTCATCATCATCCGGAGCATTCCGCCGGCCGGGAGCCCCGCGTACCGCTGCTTGATGGACTCGGGCGCGGACAGCTTTCCCCACGCGAAGGCGCTGAGCGCGTCCGCCACGCTCCGTCCGTCGAAGTGGTGCCGGGAGGGGTCGGTGAGGCCGAGCGCGGGCGAGACAATCTGCGCGCTCTGCAGCCCGTGGACGATGCGTGCCGTCGCGTCCTTGGAGCTCATTTCACCGCGCTCCACGGCCTCGATGCTGGCCACGGATTCGTCCCACAGCTTCTTGTAGGCGGCCTCGTCGGGGCAGAGCAGGCCCGGGTAGGGCACCTCGTCCATGCCATGGAAGGCGCGCTCGTCGCGCGTCTCCTTGAACTCGAACTTGGCCTTGAGCAGCCGCAGGAAGTCCAGCGCCGCCTCGCCAATCACCCAGACGCGGAAGAAGGCATTCCAGAGCTCGAAGTCGCGGAACGCGATGAACGCGCTGTTGACCAGCTGGTCATTGTGGTTCAGCAGGCCCTGCTGCAGCCGGTCGAAGGTCTCGAAGCGCGAGACGTCGAAGTCGTCTTCCTTCAGCGCGTCGAGCAGGCGCAGCGACAGCGAGTGGACCGACATCATCGTGCCGGCGAGCCCCCGCGAGAAGAGCGGGTCGATGAAGCCGGACGCATGGCCCAGCAGGCAGTAGCGATGCCCGATGGTCCGCTTCGACGAATACTGGAGCCGGGGCACGGAGACCCATTCGCGCACGGAGCGGGCACCGACGAACTGCCGCTCGACGATGGGATTCTCCTTGAGCCAGGCGTTGAACTCCTGCTCCGGCGTCACGCCCTCCGGCACGGGCCACCGCCGTGGGTCCAGTTGGAGGCCCACGCTGCACAGCGGGTTGGTGGACCACTTGTGGTTGTTGAAGGGAATCACCCAGAGCCAGCCGCCGTCGAAGATGTGGTGCAGGGTGCACTGGAACCACGGGACGGGGGACGGCTTGCGCTCGCTGCCCACGAGGACGTCGTCGAAGGGCTTCACGCCAATCATGTGCGTGAAGATGGACCTCGAGTGCGTCTTGCAGCGGGTGGGCGTGTCGCGCAGCGCCTGCTGGCGAGCCACGGGCGAGTTGGGGCCCGCGGCGTCCACCAGGTAGCGGCAGGTGATGCGCTCGTCGCGGTCGCTCACCAGGGTGACCTTGTCCTGGCCCAGGTCGATGTCCTTGATGCGGAGCTGCTGCTTCAAGTCGGAGCCGTAGCGCACGGCGATGTGCGCGACGTAGGCGTCGATGTCCTGCCGGTACCAGTGGGCCTCGGGGCCGTGCAGGATGGGGGAGATGACGAGCTGATTGGAGTAGTCGAGGTCGAAGGGGCGCGACTTGTCGTGGTGGATGAAGGCGAACCCGCGCTTGATGCCAATCCCGCTCGCGATGTGCTTGCGTGCCCCCATGAAGGTGGAGAGCTGCTGGAACTCCGGGATGTCGAACTGCATCCCCAGCAGCTCCAGCATCCCGGAGGTATGGCCCACGGTCGATTCGCCAATGGCGAACTTGGGATGCGAGGCCGCGTCAATCATGACGACCCGGGCGCCACGCCTCGCCAGGATGGTGGCGAGCAAGGAGCCCGAGATACCACTGCCGAGAATGGCGACGTCGTAATCAGTATCCATACCGTTTTTCATGGACGTATTCCTGTTGGATGTGGGCCGGGCCTCCCGCGGCAGCCGGGGGCCCAGCCGTGAGGGGTTCACGCGGCGCGGCGCTCGTGGACCTTGAACAGCAGCGGCCCTGGACGGAGCGTCAGGCTGAAGTCCCGCTTGGGTTCGGGGACACCGACGTATTCGATTCGGAAGCGGCGGGTGAGCAGCGCGAGGACGACCTGCGCCTCGATGACGCCGAAGAAGCGGCCGATGCACATGCGGGGTCCACCGCCAAACGCGACGAAGGCATAGGCCGCGGAGTCATCCAGGTAGCGCTGCGGCCGGAACTCCTCTGGTGCGTCCCAGTACTGGGGGTGCCGGTTGATGAGGTAGGGAACGAGCACGATGCGGCTGCCCGCGGGGATGTGGTAGCCGTCCAACTCGTCATCCAGCGCCACGTCCCGGGGAATCATCCAGCCGGGGGGATACAGCCGCATGCCCTCGTAGAAGACGGCCTCCGCGAAGTTCAGCTTCTCCAGGTCGTCGCGGGTGGGGTGGTCGCTTGTCAGGCTCTGGTCCACCTCCGCCATGAGGCGCTCGTAGGCCTCGGGGTTCTGGGCCAGGAGGAGCCAGGTCCAGGCCATGGACGTCGCCGTCGTCTCGTGCCCCGCGTAGAACGCCGCCAGGACTTCGTCGCGGAGGAGCTCGTCGGACATGCCCGTCTTGTTGTCCTCGTCCTTGGCGTGGATGAGCAGGTCGAGCAGGTCGTGGAACGGACAGCCACCGGCGCCGCGACGCTGGCGAATCATCCCGTTGATGACGCCGTCCACCCGGGTCATGGCCTGGATGAAGCGCCGGGCCCGCCCGCTGCCCAGGCCCAGCGGAAGCTCGACGCTCGCCGGGCTCGCGTAGTCCATGGTGAACATGATGTCCCGGTGGAGCTCGTCACCGTGCTCGCCAATACCGCCCAGGAGCGTGGTGGTGATGATGTCGAGCGCGACACTGCGCATGTCGGCCGACACGTCGATGGTCGACCCGTCGCGCGCCGCCTTCTCCCAGCGCCTGGCGATGACCTCCACGGACCTGGCGATGGCGGGCGTGAACTGGAGCAGGCTCTCCCGGGAGTAGGCCGGGTCCATGAGCCGGCGCTGGCGCTTCCACAGCTCCGAGTTGCTCGTCGTCAATCCATAGCCAGACACCAGCCGGCTGCGCTCCCACGTCTTGCCCTTGATGTAGTTGTTCCGGTTCTCGACGAAGACGTAGTGGAAGTGCTCTTTCTTCATCGACAGGTGCCAGGTGTCGACGCCGAAATCGAGCCGGACCAGATCGCCGTAGCGAGTCCACAGGTCGCGGACGACCTTCTCCATGCCTCCGCGAGCCATTGAGTACATCATCCGGGGCAGCGTCTGATACCCGGGCCCCGGCGCGTGACGGCGGCGCAGCCCTCCCGTGGGGCTGTCGTTGTATTCACGGAGGATGGTGTGGAGATAGCCTTCGCTCTTGGACGCCATGATGACTTGTCGCTTTCGTTGAAATGGGTCGAATCCGTCTCGCGGTGGACGCCGTGCCTCAGGCGCCGGCGCGCCGGAGGGTGATGCCGGACCAGATGAACCAGATGGGGGCCACGAGGATGCCGGCGATCACCGCGCCCAGCTCCTGGAGCACCATGATGCGTCCCGCGATGCCAACCACGACCATCGCGTAACCCGCGGTGGCGACGAAGGACAGGGCGGTCAGCGGCTTGGACAGGATGCCTGCCTTGAGGCTCGCCAGGGCAATGGTCAGCGTCCAGAGCCCCAAGGCGCCGAACCGCATATAGGTGCCAGGGTCCAGGCGCGACACGCTGTAGGTGAATTCGATCATCTGCCGCGTGGCCGCATCCCCCGTCGCCCACTGCTGGGCCAGGTGGGGCAGGGTGGCCAGGAGCCGCGAGCCGTCCACGCCAGTAATGACATACGCGCTGGCGCCCAGGATGGCGCCCCAGTTGACCCAGCCCGCGTTCTCGTCACGGCGCACGAAGGTGCTCAGCGCGACGACGAAGCCGACACCCGTGAAGCCGCTCAGGATGTAGGCGGCCTGCCGGACGATGAAGGGCGTGAGGTTGGATGCCAGGCCTTGCCAGTACTCGGGCGTCGTCGTGGTGGCCGTCGCCTTGGCCGCGCCGGGGTCCACCACCATGGAGCCGGCGATGACGATGTAGAGCAGGCCCGTCAGGACGCCGCAGATGCCGCCAAATCGATAGGCAGTGGAAGTCTTGTCCATGGGTTGCTCCGTCATCAGGGTGATTCCGGGAAGCCGAAGAGCTGGTTGGCGGTGGGGGCTTCAATCAGGCGCTTCAGGCGCCGGAAGTCGACGGCGATCTCCCTGCGGAAGACCACGATGCCCGCGCGCAGCAGCGCCGAATACGCCGCATTCAGGAGCCGCTGGCCCAGCGTCGCGGAGGCCCCGGCCTCCGCCGCGCCCTTGGTGCCAATCCGCGCTTCGACGTCAATCCGCGTGCCGCCGTCTGCGGACTCGAGCACGTACTTGCCCCAGAAGGTGAAGGGGCCCGCGGTGCCACGGAACTCGCCCAGGTGCGGCGGCTCCAGGCGCAGAATCTCCACCGTCGCGTCGGAGCGGCGCCCCATGAGCTGACGGGAGACCTGGTAGCGCGTCCCCGCGCCCACGGGGCCGTCATTCACCTGGCGGAACTCGATGACCTCCGGGCGCCACTTGCTCTCGTGTCGCTCCGGATCCGCCAGCACGGTGAAGACGTCTTCCCGCCGCCGGAGGATGTGAATGGAATGGGTGATTTTGTCATGACTCATGAATGTCTTCCTCTCCCCACGCGAAGAGTGGGAGGCAGGGGCAGGTAGCGGGGGCGGTCCATCAAGAGACGGGCGTAGTCGGTGTCTTGCTTCAAGGCCTGCTCTTCCAGGTCCGTCCGGTGAACCAGGAGCGCCGTGTAGACACAGCCAAAGACAGCGGACGTGAGGTAGGCGCCGTGGACGAGCGGCAGGGCGAACATCTCCACCATGACGGCGAAGACGCTCGGGTGGCGGCAACAGCGGTAGATGCCTCGGTCGACCACGCCCAGCTCGGGCAGGGTGAGGAGGCCCAGCGTCCACTGCAAGCCGAGCGCCTGCATCGACGCGTAGCGCAGGGCCTGGGCGAGCAGCACCGCGGTGGCCATGGCGATGCCGAGCGGCGCCTGGAAGGGGCGGTCCAGCGCCCAGACTTCCAGCAGCATGGCCGCGAACCACGCCATGTGGAGCACGAGCATGCGGCGTGAGAGCGCACGGGGCGTGTGGTCCTTCGCGCCGCGCTCCCGCAGCGCGGCCGTGTTGCGGTCGCTGAAGCGTTGCTCCAGGCCGCGCTGGAGGAAGACGAGGACGACCAGCAGCGTGAAGCCGGCCTGCGTCACCATTGAAGCAGCACCAGTTCCTCGGAGAAGCCGGGCCCCATGGCGGTGAGCAGCCCCAGGTCGCCGGCGCTGGCGCTGTTCGCGTCATGGTGCTGGCCCAGCATGTAGAGCACCGTCGCCGACGACAGGTTGCCCACGTCGTTCAGCACGCTCCAACTGGAGGCGAGCGCGGCGTCCGGGAGCCGGGTGGTTGCCTGGAGCTCCTGGAGGACCTTGGGGCCACCGGGGTGGATGAACCAGTGGGCGATGCGTGACGCGTCCAGCGCGTGCTCGGCGAGCAACCCGCCCAGGCCCTCCGCGAAGGTACGTGACGCCAGCGCTGGCACGTCGACGCCCAGCACGTTGCGAGGGCCCGCGTCCTCCATGTTCATGCCCATGAGGCCGACGGTGCCGGGGACGAACACGGAGCGGGTGTCGAAGACCCGGGGGCCTGGCCTCGTCGCCAGCGGGTGCTCGTCACCCACCAAGAGGAGCGCGGCCGCGCCGTCGCCGAACAGGGACGCCGCCACGATTTGCGAGAGGATGATGGGGTACACCTCTGATTCGCGCTGGAGCTGCTCGAGCAGGTGTTCGAGGTCACGCTGGAGCGGACCCGCCCAGATGCTCGAGCCCATCTCCACGCCCAGGAGGATGGCGGCCTCGCGTGGATGTCCCCGCAGGTAGTCCGTCACCCGGGAGATGCCCGCGGCGCCCGCCTGGCACCCGAGCCCGAGGAGGGGCGCGCGCTTGAGGTCCCCGCGAAACCCGAACCGGTTCATCATCTCCGCGTCCACCGAGGGGATGGACATCACGGAGGTGACGGACGTGAGCTGGGTGATGTCCGACGCGGCGACGCCGGACTTCTCGAAGAGGCTCGCGAGCGCGCTCGCGCAGAGCGCGTTTCGCTCCTCCACCATCCGCCGGTGTCCCCGGCCGATGTCCGGGGGCTCATAGAAGGAGTCGAGCGGGATGGCGAAGTGCCGCCCCCGCACCTTCGCGTTCTTGAAGATGTCCGCGACGAGCCAGAGCCCCTCGAAGGGACGCTCCAGCGACGCGATGAAGTGTTCGAGCGTCTGCGCGAGGAGCGCCTGCTCGTAGTAGGTGCTGGGCAGCGCGCTGGCCGTGGCGATGATGCGAGGCATGGGGGCTCCTACTCGCGCGTGCGCGGCGTCATGCGTGCGCGCAGCTGGTCGACGAGTTCCTGGGCATGCTGCTGGAGGAAGAAGTGGCCTCCCGGGAGCACATGGACGTGTGCTCCCGCGGAGGTCAGCTCCGACCAGCGGGAGAGGTGCTCGACAGGAACACGGGGGTCCGACGCTCCCGCGAACACGTCGATGGGGCAGGGCAGGGGTGGACGGCGGGCGTGGACGTGCGTCCCCAGCACGCTGAAGTCCGCGCGGAGCACGGGCAGGAAGCCACTCATGAGGTCGCGCTCGGCGAGCACCTGCTCGGGCGTCCCACCCATGCGGCGCAGCTCTTCGATGAGGCGCTCGTCGCTCAGCCGGAAGAGGGGGCGCTCCACCACGGCATGGGGCGCTCCCCGCGCGCCGACGAAGAGGTGGCGCGGTGGAGGCCGTCCGTCCGCGATGAGCCGAGCGCTGACTTCATACGCGAGCACCGCGCCGAAGCTGTGGCCGTAGAAGGCATACGGGACATCGAGCAGCGGGGACAGCGCCTCCACGAGCGCGGAGACCAGCGGCGCCATCCGCTGGAAGGCCGGCTCATCGCGGCGCGTCTCACGGCCGGGGAGTTGGATGGGGAGGACCTCGATGTCCTCCTCGCCAAGGAGCCCGGGCCACGAGCGGTAGGCCGATGCGCCTCCTCCCGCGAAGGGCAGGCAGAACAGCCGCGCGCTCGGCGCCGTCCGCCGGGGACGCCGCAGCGGGAACCAGCCGTCCTGCATCAGCACGCCACCCAGAGAAGCTGGCTCCACCGGGCCAGGGGCGGGCGTTGGGAGGGGCTCGACGCTCGTGGGCGGAGCGGTGAGGGGCCGCGAGGGCTCCAGCTCCGCGAGCACCCGCTCCGCCAACTCGTTCACGCTCAACCCCGGGAGCTGGACGGAGGCGGGCAGCGCGACCTGGAGCTGGGAGCGCAACCAGTTGCGGACCATCAACGTCAACATCGACGTGAAGCCCACCTCCTGGAGCTTCTGGTCCCGGGGCAGCCGGCTCGCGGAGATGCCGAGTGTTCGCGCTACCTCTTCGTGGACCTGCTGCGTCAGTTGCTCGCGCCGCGCTTCGGGCGTCAGGGCGGCGTCTTGCAACGCGAAGGGCGCGTCCGGGGCCGCGGTCGTCCGCGGCGGGGCCGGTTCGCTCACGAGCGCGGCGCCTCCTCCACGAAGCTGCGCGGAGAAGGACTCCATGAGCCGGGCGAACTCGTCACGCACGACGGACCGCACGTCGCCTTCGGGGCCCCGCGGTTCGGGAGGCGCCACCTGCTTGCGCCAGGGGCCCACGCCGGCCTGGAACCAGTGACGCTCTGGCTGCCAGGGGTGGTTGGGGTAGTCCACGCAGCGGCTGTCCGAGCCATGCACCGAGGCCCAATCCGGCGTCAGCCCCTCCGTGTGCAGCTCCGCCAGGGACGCGAGCAGGGCCGCCCGCGAGGGCTGGTCCCGGCGGAGGGTGGCGACGCAGCGAGGCGTGTTGGCAAGCGACGCGAAGGTGGGCGTGAGCACCGGGTGTCCGCTGACCTCCACGAACAAGGCCCGCGGCCCCTCCGAGATGGCGGCCACCGTTGGAGCGAACCGCACCATCTGTCGGAGGTTGCGAGCCCAGTAGTCCGCATCCAGCCGCGTCCCCTCCACCCGCTCCCCTTCGACCGTGGAGTAGAAGTCGAGCGTGCCTTCCGAGGGGCGCACGTCCGCGAGCAGCTCCCGGAAGTCTGGAAGGAGCTCGTCCACCTGGGGGCAGTGGGAAGCGAAGTCCACGCCCACGCGCCGGCAGAAGGTGCCGTCCTCGGAGATGCGGGCCGCCAGCGCGTCGAGCGCGGCGTTCTCTCCCGACAGCAGCACGGTGTCCGGCCCGTTGATGGCCGCCACGCCCACGCGGTCCTCGAAGCCGCGCAGCGCCTGCCGTGCCGCCTCCAGCCCCAGGCCAGCCACCAGCATGCCGCCCTTGCCCCGGAGCCGTGGCAGCAACCGCGCCCGCGCGCTGACCACCCGCGCCGCGTCCCGGAGGTCCAGGCACCCGGCGACGTGCGCGGCGGCAATCTCGCCCATGCTGTGGCCCACCACGCCAGTCGGGATGACGCCCCAGGCGCGGAGCTGCTCGGCCAGGGAGACCTGCAGCGCGAAGAGGATGGGCTGCACGCGTTCGGCCGCGGACAGCCACGCCTCCGTGTCCGTGTCGGAGGCCAGCCGCTCCAGGACGGACCAGCCCAGGAACGGCTGGAGGCAGGCGTCCACTTCCTTCAGCTTGCGCTGGAAGGCGCCGTCTTCGCCCAGCAGGTCTCTCGCCATGCCCAGCCACTGCGAGCCCTGTCCGGAGAAGACGAAGATGCAGCGCGGGGCGCGGTCGCCCGCCTCGGGACCGATGAAGATTCCCGGTGCGCGCTCGTGGGCGACGCAGGCGTCGAGCAGCGTGCGCAGCTCCTCCGGTGTGCTGGCCAGGAGCCCCGCGCGCCACCTCAGGTGCTCGCGGTGCAGCGCGGAGGTATGGCACAGGTCGCGCAGTGCGGCCGGGGTCGCGGTCTGGAGGTAGGGCCGCAGGGCCTCGATGCGTCGCTCGAGGCCTTCCTTCGAACCCGCGGAGACCAGCAGCAGGTGCGCGCCGGCATCAACGGATTCGGGAACGACCCTGACGGGGGCTGGCCCGAGCACGATGTGGACGTTGGTTCCCGAGACGCCGAACGAGTTCACCCCCGCCGCGGGCCTGCCTTCCGGCCACGGCATGCAGGTGGTGGGGACGCGCAGGTTGAACGCCTCCCAGTCGACGTTCGGACCAGGCTTCTGGAAGTGCAGATGCGGGGGAATCTCGCGGTGGTGGAGCGAGAGGATGGTCTTGAGCAGCCCGGCGATTCCCGCCGCCGCTTCGGTGTGACCCAGGTTCGTCTTCACCGAGCCCACGTAGAGCGCTTCCGCAGAGGCGCGCTCCGGCCGGAGGACCTCGCCCAGGGCCTGGAGCTCTATCGGGTCGCCCAGGGGCGTGCCCGTGCCATGGGCCTCCACGTAGCCCACCTCTCGTGGCGGCGTTCCCGCGCCTTCGAGGGTGCGGGCAATCAACGCGGCCTGCGCCGCGCCGTTGGGCGCCGTCAGCCCGTTGCTGCGGCCGTCCTGGTTGGTGGCCGAGCCGCGAATCACCGCGAAGACGCGGTCCGACGGCGTCACGCTCGACAGGCGCTTGAGCACGACGATGCCGCAGCCCTCGCTGCGCACATAGCCATCCGCGGCGGCGTCAAACGTCCGGCAGCGTCCCGTTGGAGAGAGCGCGCCCGTCTGGGCCAGGCAGACGCTCGTCTCGGTGGAGGCGATGACGTTGACGCCTCCCGCCAGCGCGACGTCGCACTCGCCCTGCCGCAGGCTCTGACACGCGAGGTGGACGGACATCAGCGACGATGAGCAGGCGGTGTCGACGATGAGGGACGGACCGCGCAGCCCCAGTTGGTAGGAAATCCGGCCGCTGGCCACGTTCACCGCGGCGCCCGTCAGCGAGTACGCGTCCAGTGACGCGTTCGCCTTCAGCATCGCGACGGGGTAGTCGTTGTTGCCCGCAATCCCCACGAAGACGCCGGTGGCGCTCTTCTGGAGTCGTCCCGGGGGAATGCCCGCGTGTTCGAGCGCCTCCCAGCTCACCTGGAGCAGCAGCCGCTGCTGCGGGTCCATGCTGGCGGCTTCTCGCGGAGGAATGCCGAAGAAGGCGGCGTCGAAGCGGTCCACGTCGTCCAGGAAGGCGCCGTGACGGCAATAGCTCTTGCCCGGCACGCCCGGGTTCGGGTCGTAGACCTCGTCGAACGGCCACCGCTCGGGCGGGAGCTCCCCCACCGCGTCCCGCCCGCCGCGCAAGAACGCCCAGTAGTCATTGGCGTCCCGGATGCCGCCGGGAAAGCGGCAGGCCATGCCGACGACGGCGATGGGCTCGCGTTGCTGGGCGAGCACCTGGTTGAGCCGGGCCTTCGTCGCCTCCAGCGCCATCAGCGCTCGCTCCAGCGTGCTGGCCTCTGCGTTGCTACTCACATCACGCATGTCGTGGGTTCTCCGCGTCGAGCTCATTCGCTGCCCAGCTCCAGACCTTCGCCAATCAAGGCGTCAATCTGCTCCGGGGTCATTTGCCGCACGCGCTCCAGGGCGTCCTGGCCGCGCGGTGTCCGGCGGGTCTCCGCGGCGGTGACCACCGGCGGCGCCGCCAGCCCGGTCGTCTCCATCAGGACGTCGACCAGGCTCTCCACGGTGGGGTGGTTGAAGAACATGGGGAGCGCGAGCGTCTGTCCCAGGGCACGGGCCAGCGCGTTGCGCAGCTCGACGACCATCAGCGAGTCCATGCCGAACTCGCGCATGGGCTTGGACTCCGGCAGCGGCTCCGCTTCGTCCCACGCCATCACCCGCCGCACCTGGCTGGCGACCAGCGTTTTGAGCAGCTCTCGCCGGCGGGCTCCAGTGGCCTGCCGCAGTCGAAGGCGGAGCGCGTGGGCCTCCGCCTCCACTTCGGACGCCGTGTGCCCGCCCACGAGCTCCCACAGGAGCCCGCGCGCCATCCGGGGCCCGAGGCTCCGTGCCACCTGCTCCCAGTTCGCGGAGAGGACCACGGCGCGTGCGTCGGGGATGGCGCCCAGAAGGCCGGCGAGCGCGGAGCACGCACGCTCCACCGGGAGCTGCTCGAGGCCCTGCCGCGCGAGCCGTCGGCGGTTGTCGTCCCCCAACCCGGCGGCCATGCCCGCCTCCGCCCAGGGGCCCCAGTTGATGCTGAGCGCGGGCAGGCCGAGGTCCTTGCGGTGCTCGGCCAGCGCGTCGAGCCCCGCATTCGCGGCGGCATAGTTGGCCTGGCCCTGGGGGCCGAGCAGCGCGGCCACGGACGAGAAGAGCACGAAGAAGTCCAGCGGCTGTTCTCGCGTCAGCGCATGCAGGTTCCAGGCGCCCACCAGCTTCGGCTCGAACACCTTCTGGAAGCGCTCCCAGGACTGCTCCAGGAGGATGCCGTCATCCAGCACGCCTGCTGCGTGAAGGACGCCGCCGAGCGCCGGGGCGTCGCGGAGGCTGTCGAGGCCGCGCGACAGCTCCCGCGCATCGGCGACGTCGCATCGCAGGTAGCGGACCTGGACGCTCTCGTCTCGCAGCGAGTCCATCCAGGCACGCGCCGCGCCATCCGGTTCGCTCCGGCCCATGAGCACCAGGCTCCGCGCGCCCAGGGAGACCAGCGTCTGCGCGGCGCGCCGGCCGAGCGCGCCGAGCCCGCCCGTCAGCAGGTAGCTCCGGTCCTCGCGCACGGCGGGGGGCCGCGCGTGGTCCTGGAGCGTTGCGCGTCGCAGCCGTCCCGCGAAGAGCCGGCCCCCCCGGATGACGACCTCGGGCTCATTCACGCCGAGCGCCTTCACCAGCGTGTCCCCGTCCGTCCCGGCGCTGGCGGGGTCCAGGTCGATGACCCGCGTCGAGGCCTCGTGCAGCTCACTTCGCAGCACGCGCATCAGTCCCCAGAGCGGCGCCTGCGCGGCTTGCGCCACCGGCCCTTCACAGCGCTGCGCGCCACGGGTGAGGAGCACCAGCCGGGGGAGCGCGGGAACCGCGCCCGACATCAGGCGCTGGATGAGCGCGAGCAGGGGTCGGTACACGCGTGCCTGTGCGTCCGCCGACGCCGAGGTCAGCTCCAGCCCTCCCAGGAAGAGCAGCTCGGAGAAGGCGCTCCGACGCAGCCTCTCGATGAGCGCGTCGAGCTCGGGGCCTTGCTCCGACGCGAGTGAGGCCACCTGGACGGGCCGCCCGTGGGCGCGGAGCGTGGCGGCCAGGGGCTCGGCGTGCTCGAGGCTGGGGGCGATGAGCAGCAGCGGGCGTTCGTCCGCAGTGGGCCGCGTGGACACGTCCAGCTCACTCCAGCCCAGGGTGTAGGCGTGCTCATGGGCGGACGGCGAAGCTCCGGGCGTGGGCTGGCGCGGTGGGGCGGTGGGCCAGAAGCGGCGGGGCCGGAAGGGATAACGCGGCGCGGGAACGAAGCGCGCCTGGGTGCCCGTCATCACTCCCCGCCAGTCCACCGGGACGCCGCGGAGCCCCAGCTCGCCTGCGCTCTGCAGCAGTTGCCGACTGTCACCCCCCTTGGCATTGAGCGAGCGAAGCCAGAGGGTGTCATGGGCAGGGGACGCAGCGCCCTCGGGCACTTCGATGCACTGCTGGGCCATTCCGAGGAGCGTGGCGCCCGGGCCAAGCTCGATGACGGTGTCGCACTTGAGGCGCTGGAGGGTGCGGATGCTCTCCAGGAAGCGCACCGGCTCGCGCGAGTGGCGTCGCAGGTAGCGGGCATCGAGCATGCCGCCGCGTGGAAGCACCTCCCCGGTGAGGTTGCAGACCAGGTCGAGCCGTGACGGCTGGAAGGTGACGGCCCCCGCCTCGTGTTCGAAGGCGTCCAGCATGGGCTCCAGCAGCGAGGAGTGGAACGCATGGGAGACGCGCAGCACCTGGCTGCGGACGCCCTCTTGCTCGAAGCGGGCCAGCACCGCCTCCACGCCACTCGCCGGACCGCTGACCACGGTGCTCTCGGGCCCGTTGATGGCGGCGAGGTCCACGCCGCCGCCGAGCTGCTCCAGCACGCTCGCGACGCGCGCCGCGCTGGCGAACACCGCGCCCATGGCGCCTCCGGCGGGCAGTGCCTGCATGAGCCGACCGCGCACGGCGATGAGCCCGAGCGCCTGCTCGAAGTCGAGGCACCCGGCCGCCCACGCCGCGGCGTACTCGCCCACGCTGTGGCCCATGACGAAGCGGGGCTCCACGCCCCAGGCGCGCCAGAGCTTCGTCAGCGCGTATTGCAGGGAGAAGAGAGCGGGCTGCGTGTTCGCCGTTGCGTGGATGTCCCCCGCGTCGGCGTAGAGCACGTCGAGCAGCGGGAGCGCGAAGGACTCGCGCAGGAGCCGGTCGCATTCATCCAGTGCGTCCCGGAACACGGGCTCGCTCTCGTAGAGCTCGCGCCCCATGCCGCGGTATTGGGAGCCCTGCCCGGTGAAGAGGAAGGCCACGTTCGCGCGGCGCGGTTGCGCGAGGACCTGCTCGCGGACGCTGGGGCTGCTGGTGCCGCGGGCGAAGGCCGCGAGGTGCTCGGCCGCCTTTCGAGGACTGTCCTCCACGAGCGCGAGCCGGTGCGGCAGGGCGGACCGGCCGACGTTGGCGGTCAGGGCCAGGTCGGGCCACTCGGACTCGGGCACGGAGGCCAGGTGGTCCGAATAGCGCAGGGCCAGCGCTCGCAGGGCCTCGTCGCTGCGCGCCGACAGGAGGAGGGGCTGCACCGGCCGCGAGGGCTTCGTCCGCCGCTCTTCGTCCGGCGGGGCTTCCTGGACGATGACGTGCGCGATGGTGCCGCTCATGCCGAAGGAGCTCACGCCCGCCATGCGAGGGGAGCCGTCCGTGTCCCAGGGCTCCAGCTCCCGGACGACGCGCAGGGGCAGGTCCTCCCAGGCGAAGGCCGGATTCCCGCGCTGGAAGTGCAGGTGCGCGGGCAACTGGCGGTGCCTCATGGCCAGGATGACCTTGATGAGGCCCGCGACGCCCGCCGCCGACTCCAGGTGGCCGATGTTGGTCTTCACCGAGCCGACCCGGAGCGCGTCTGGCCTGGCGCGTCCCTGGCCGTATACCGCGTTGAGCGCTTCCAACTCGACGGGGTCGCCCAGTGGCGTTCCCGTTCCGTGCGCTTCGACGTACTGCACCTCCGCGGGCCGCACGTCCGCGGACGCCAGGGCCTGCCGCAGCACCTGTTGCTGCGCGATACCGTTAGGCGCCGTGAGGCCCGCGCTCGCGCCGTCATGCGCCACCGCCGAGCCACGCACCACCGCCAGGATGCGGTTCCCATCCCGGCGCGCCGCCGACAGGCGCTTGAGGACCAGCACTCCTACGCCTTCACCGCGGCCGATTCCCTGCGCCGCGGCATCGAAGGTCCGGCAGCGGCCATCTGGTGAGAGCACCTTCGTCTGCGACAGGAGCACGCTCGTGACGGGTGACAGCAGGAGGTTGACGCCCGCGGCCAGCGCGACGTCGCATTCCCCGGCGCGCAGGCTCTGACACGCCACATGCGTGGAGACCAGGGAGGAGGCACACGCGGCGTCCACAGCGAACGCGGGGCCCTGGAGGCCCAGCAGGTAGGAGACGCGCCCCGCCGCGAAGTTCAGGGGACTGCCGGTCGTCGTGTACGCGTCGAGCCCGTCCAGCCCGAGCCGCGCGAGCTGCTCCTGGAAGTAGTCGCTCGCGGTGATGCCCACGAAGACACCGGTCCGCCCGCCGTGCAGGCGCTCCGGTGCGAGCGCCGCGTCCTCCAGGGCGTGCCAGCACGTCTCCAGGAGGAGGCGGTGCTGGGGATCCATGGCCAGCGCCTCGCGGGGAGACACGCCGAAGAAGTCGGCATCGAAGTGCTCCACGTCGGAGAGGAAGCCGCCCTCGCGGTTGTAGATCTTCCCTGGGGCCCCGGGCTCCGGGTCGTAGAAGGCGTCCACGTCCCAGCGGCCTTCCGGCACGGGGCTGACGCAGTCGCGCTGCTCCTGGAGTGCTTGCCAGAACGCTTCAACGGAGCTGGCGCCGGGCATCCGGCAGGCCATGCCGACGACGGCGATGGGTTCCGGGCGGCTCACCTTCAGCCGCTCGACCTCCGCGCGCAGCTTCTGGATGACCGCGGCCGCCTGCTTCAAGCGCGCGACGTGTGGATCGGGCTTCTCTTCCATGGATTCGGAGTCCCCCGCTCGGGGTTGCAGGAAAGCGTCAGTCGATGAGGTGGGTGAGGTCGGCGAGCTGCTCGTCGAGGAACCGCTCGAGTTCCGCCTGGCCCATGTCCTCGATGGAGGCCGGGCTCCCGCTCCCACCGGAGAGCTTCGGGCGGGCGGCGAGGACGTTCCGCAGGGAAGGGCCGCTCCCGGGCATGGGGG
>NZ_JABXEP010000169.1:0-16590 GCF_013372605.1 Myxococcus sp. AM009 | reverse complement strand
GGACGTCCTGCGCACGGCGGGACGGGACCCGGTCCCACCCGAGGGCGCCCCAGAGGGGGGCCGGCGGCGTGCCGGAGGGGAACCGTTGGACATGCGAATCACCGACTTCCTGTCGAAGTGAGCACGCGCCTACAGCTCGTGCTCGTAAGCCAACTGCAAACCTAGATTGTGGCAGCGATGCTCGGCCGTAGGGAAGCGTCGACCCATTTCCTGCAACGCGGCCCGAGCCGTCCGCGCATTCCGGTATTGTACGCTGCGTTGGAAATCGAGCATCAGCTGGCTGCACTTGTGGTCCAGCTCGGTTGCTACCTGGCCGAGCTGGAAACGCACGTCCTGATAGATGTCCGGCTTGGTGTCCAGCGCCTCCAGCGTCACCCAGGCGAAGCGGTACTGCTGCCACGCCTTGAAGAGGTTCTCCGCGCCGACGTCGCGCGATGCATAGAAGCGGGCGCCCGCGGCGACGTACTGACGCGCCTTGGCCAGCAGCTCGTCTTGCGGCAGCTCCGGCACCGGGATGATTTCCAGGCGCAGGTTCCACACGCGCCAGGTGTCCCGCCCCGGCGGATTGCGGACATTGTCGAAGACGACGGAGTTGAGCTCGCCCCGCTTCAGCGCCGAAGGCGGGAGAATCTGCTCCAGCCCGCGCTCCGTCACCGCATTCACGTCCGGCGGCACCCAGCCCACGTCCACGCCGTTGACGACCAGCGACACCTCCTCCTTGGAGATGCCACTGGCCATGTAGTGGACCACCGCCACCGCCCGCGTCGGGGTGACGAACTGGAAGGCGAACGACTTGTGGTCCGGGTTCTCCCACGTCACGCCCTCGCCCACCCCGAACGAGTCTGAAATCACCTCGAAGCCCAGGTCCTCCGGCTCCACGCCGGACGCCCGGCCTTCGCTCCTGGGCATGAAGAAGACGGCCAGCACGCCCACCAGCGCCAGCACCAGGCCGCCTCCGGCCGCGCCCACGCCCAGCCGCGCCGGCATCGACAGCTGTCCCCACCACAGGAGCAGCCTGCCCGCCGGAGTACCCTCGAGCTCCCGGCGACGGCGCGCGCGCTCCGCCGCCGTCTGCCCCGCGCCGGACTCGGCCTTCGCCACGGCGGCGGTGCCCGGACGCACCGGCACCACCGCGGGCTGCTGCGCGGTGGGATAGCCTTCCGGCAGCACGATGCCGCTCTGGGCGGGAATCGGGTCGTTGAGGCGAATGGGACGGGTGGCGTCCGGGTCGACCACGGGGAGCGGGTCGCCCCGGCGGATGGGCCGCGTGGCGTCCTCGTCCCCTTCCGGCGGCACCCAGACGAAGGTGAACTCGACGGGGCCCACGCCAATCTTGTCCCCATCCCGCAGCTGCTGCTCTCCCGACAGCAGCCCCCCGTTGAGCACGGTGCCATTCGAGCTGCCCATATCCGCGACGAAGTACTTGTCGCCGCGGAGCACGATGCGCGCGTGCCTGCGCGACACGCCGTGGTCGTGCAGCACCAGGTCGTTCTCCGAGGTGCGGCCGATGTTGACCTCGGCCGCCTCGAAGGTGAGCTCCCGTCCCTGCTGGAGCCCCTGGGTGATGGTCAGGAGGATGGGCACGGGGCGCTACCCCGCGACGTTTCCGAACATGAACTGGAACACGATGGGCCCGAACAGCACCATGAACACCGTGGGGAAGATGCACGCGATGAGCGGGAAGAGCATCTTCACCGGCGCCTCGCCGGCCAGCTTCTCCGCGCGCTGGGTACGGTCGATGCGCATCTGCGTGGACTGGATGCGCAGCACCTTGCCCAGGCTGGTCCCCATCTTGTCCGCCTGGATGAGCGCGGTGACGAAGGTGGTCAGCGGCGGCAGGTCCACGCGAAGAATCATGCTCTTGAGGCCCTCTTCACGCGTCTTGCCCATCTTCAGCTGCTTGAGCACCAGCTGCAGCTCCTCGCGCAGCGGCCCCGGCTTGCCCTTCTCCACCACCTTGGCCAGCGCCGCGGTGAAGTCCAGGCCGGCTTCCACTGACAGCGTCAGCAGGTCCAGGCTGTAGGGCAGCGCGCGGCTGATGAGCAGGTGGCGCTTCTTCACCTGGTCGTTCAGCCACATCAGCGGGTAGTACATGCCGAAGAGCAGGAACAGCGGCGCCCACACCATGCTCACGCCGAAGCCGTTGAGCAGGATGAGGCCCATGATGAGGCCCACCACCGCGCTGACTTCCTGCAGCGCCATGATGTCCTCGGGCTTGTACGCCTGCGGCTCGCCCGCCTTGATGAGGTTGCGGCGCGCCTTGGCCTCGTAGCCGGGCCACATGAAGCGGCGGTTCATCGCGCCCAGGCGGCGGATGGCCACCGAGCCGAAGCCCTTCATGCCGCCCGTGGACTCGTCACGGACCTCCGACAGGAAGCGCTCCAGCAGCGTCTGGTACAGCCCCAGGCCCAGGAAGCCCACGGCGCCCGCGAAGAGGAGCGCCGAGCTGCCGATCAACATTGGCGTCAGGACATCGTCCACGGTGCACCTCTCAAATATCGATGTTGACGATGCGCCGGATGATGAGGATGCCCATCACTTCCATGATGGCGATGATGATCACGAGGATCCAACCGAAGATGTGGTCCATCATCGGCTCCATCAGGTCGGGCCGCATGTAGTTGAGCACCATGCCGAGCACACCGGGCATCGCCGCGACGATCCACCCCTGCAGCTTGCCCTGCGAGGTGAGCGCGTCGATCTTGCCTTCCAGACGGAAGCGCTCGCGGATGACCGTGGAGATCGTCTCGAACATCTCGGCCATGTTGCCGCCGAGCTGACGGGCGATGTTCGTGGACACGACGACCAGCTCCAGGTCGTCACTGCCCACGCGGCGGCCCATGTTGATGAGCGCCTCCTCCAGCGGAACACCCAGCTTCACTTCCTTCACGAAGAGCCCGAACTCCTGCGACAGCGGCGGCATCGCCTCGCGCGCCACATGCTCGATGGCCTGGGGGAACGTGAGGCCGGCCTTGAAGGCGTTGGCCATGGCCTGCAGTGCGTCCACCAGCTGCACGTTGAACTTCTTGATGCGCCGCTTCCGGTAGTGCTTGACCATCAGCATCGGCAGGAAGAAGCCGAACACCGTGGCCACCACCGCCATGATGGGGTTGAAGATGATGTACGTCAGGATCCCCAACAAGCACATGCACGCGATGTTGAGGATCAACATCTGGCGTGGATCGATGAAGAGGAACATGTCGCTCAAGTCGTTCATCGACTTGGCGACGTAGCGTTCCTGGTACTGCTCATACGCCTTCGACAGGACGCTGAAGATCACCAGGCTGAAGAAGAAGACCGAGCCGGTGACGAGGAGGAGGACGATTCCAGCAAGCATGTGCGCGCTTCCCTAAGAGCGAGGGTGGACGACGCACGCCATCACGGCGCGCCAGCGCCCGCGGCCCGCTCGGCACCGCCCTTGATGATCTGGATGATTTCGCGGCGCTTCTGCTCCAGCACGCGGGTGCGCTCACCCGACAGCAGCGTGCTGATGGTGGCGCGGCCACGCTCCTCGATGAGGTCCACGTCGTCCTCGTTGCGGAGGCTGAGCGTCAGCTGGCCGAGCTCCACCGCGAGCACCATGATTTCCGCCTCTTCCGGCAGCACCATCAGCGAGATGTTGTTGTACTCGCGCTGGTTCTCCGGGATGAGGTTCACGTTCGTCGTACCGGTGATCTTGCCCGTGGCGACGACGATGACGTTCTGCAGCAGCGTCACGGCGACGTTTTCGTCCGTCTGCGGATCGCGGAAGGTGCCAATCACGTCCACGTGGTCATTGGGGCGAATCCAGCCGCCCACCGACGTGGTGTGCTTCGCCTCGATGGTGAGGGCGCGCGCCTTCTTCTGCACCTTCGACGACAGCCGCTCGGCGGCCTTGGTCGTCTCGAACTGGCTCCACAGCAGCGGATCACCCGCCTGCAGCGCCACCAGCACCTTCTGGTTCACGATGTAGGAAGCGGAGTCCGGGCGCACCACGGACGACGTCACGAACTGCTCGGGAACCGAGCGCTGGGAGATCATCTCAAAGGTGATGACCGTACCTTCAGGGACGTCCTGGGCCGCCACGACGACTGGGACCAGGTTCCATCCGCGGCGGACATCCGCCTCCTTCTTCTTGATGGCGGAATACGCGATGACGCCGGCCAGCAGGCCCAGCACAAGCGCGACGACGAGCGGAGTCTTGCCCTTCAGCATGGTTCAAAAACCTCCAGAACGGGGGGGAGCCGTTCGGCGGCGACGGTGGAGTCCGAAGTGGAGTCCAGAGCGGGTGTTGGAATACAGTGTAGTGCAATCAGCGGATGGCGCGTGATGTTAGCCGTGCGATACACCGGGTGTCAAAACCACCTCTCGCGACAGCTCCGTATCGCGCGCAATCCGGGACGTGACGTCGTACCGCGTCAGAGGTCGTCGATGGCGTCGCGGTCCGGTGTCGTCAGGCCGCGGCCCTCGGTGATGCTGTAGATGGCGTACTGCACCACGCCCACGTCGTCGGCGCTGTCAATGCGCTTCCCCTGGAGGAGCCCCAGCAGCTCCTGCAGCGCGTCATCCGACGTGACGGGGCCGACCGCGTAGGTGATGAAGGGGTTGGAGGGGTCCCGCTCCTCGTTCAGGCAGTACATATAGAGGGGAACGATATAGGCGTTCTCCTCCACCCCGCCGTCCGAGGTACCGGCATCGTCCCGCCCCCCCGGGCCCGGAGGGGTGGGAGGCACGGTGAGGACGGTGCGCTCGATGAGCAGCCCGTTCTGGCCGCGGCCCTCGGAGGTGGACACGACGACGAGCCCTGGAGGGAACACCACCTCCACGGGCGCGCCCGTGTCGTTGCGCAGGGGCACGCAGACGCGGACAGTGGCGCCCGAGCCCTGTGACTCCACGCTGGCGTTCTCGCACTCGCCGGTGACCTCGGCGGCGCCGCGAAGGGTGCCGGCGAAGCTGACGCCTTCAGGGAGGGAGAACGGCGTGCCCTGCGGCGCGCCTTCGTCCTCGCCCAGGCCCGGGCGGAAGACATCCACGCCCGCGTCGAACCCGGTGGGCGGCGGTGGCGGATTGTCGCCGCCACCGTCGTCATCGCCGTCGCATGCCAGGACCCCTGCTCCGACCGCCGCCGCGACAACCATCCACTTCCATGCCGCCTGCGCCATTGCGCGCTCCTTCCCCCATTCCAGGACGTCCCACCGGCCGGGGCCGCCGCGTCATGAGGTCTGGCGAGACTGGCTGAGTCTCACGGCACCCGCAACCTTCCTGAGCGCGCGAGGTGTCAGGGAGTGGGCGGAAACGCGGGCTGCGCGGGCGGAGGAAGGTCCGGGTTGTACAGACCTCGAAGCACCAGCGTCGCCCCCTGGTCGTCCTTGAGGAGCGCCGGCTGGCCCTGGTGAAGCCCCACCAGCCGCACCGAGAAGCCCACGCCATCCGACGTCACGTGCACCGCGAGCTGCCCCGGGACGAGCGGCTCCGGCACCGCGCTCTCGGAGGGCAGCCACGCGACCTGTGGGTAGACGGGGAGGAAGGCGCGCGTGTACACCCGGACCTCGCTGGCGCCGGATTGCTGGAGCGCGGTGCGCCACGCGTCCTGCGACTGAGGCGCCTCTCCATGTGACTGGAGCTCGTGCACCATCAGCAGGTGGACGCGCCGGGCCACGCGGAGCAGCTCCAGGTTGGCCGCCACGTCGGAGCGGGACTGCTCCAGCCCTTCCGGGCGACCGCCGGCCAGCGTGCCCATGACGCCCAGGAGGATGACACCGGAGGCCCACAGCGGCGCGGACCGGCCCCGCATCAGCGCCCAGCCCAGGCGCGCCGTGCCCACCACCGCCAGCAGTGAACCGGCCAGCACCAGCCAGCGCGGCGCCGAGCCCGCGTGGAAGGGCTGACTCAAGGCCCGCGTCAGGTGCGTCCACTCGGGCACGGACGCCACGCCCACGCCCACGGCGAAGGCGATGAACAGGACGGCGTGCACCAGCCGCAGCCCCAGCGGGGACGGCTGCCCCACCTCACTGCCGACCGTCACGGGAACGGCAGGTTCAGCACGAAGTAGAAGGAGTCGTAATAAATCTGGTACGCCTCCATGAACAGGTCGATGACATTGGACTGCCGGTCCTCCGTCCAGCGGACCTTCACCGACGCGCCGACGATGAGCGCGACGACGAGAATCCAGTTCAGGAGCGAGTACTCCAGCATGGCCTGGCCGCGACGGTTACGGGCGCGGGAACGCAGCGTCTTCGGGTGGTTCACGGCGTGTCCTCAGAGGTGTCGTGTCCGTGCCCGTCGTCCGCGTCGCCGGGCAGGTCATCGAGTATAGCATCCGCGTACTCCAGCTTTATCTTCGGTGCGTCTGGAGCGGGGATGCGCATGCGGGGTTTGGCGTCGATTCCGTACTCCGCCACTTCCATGGCGTGACCGATGCCGGGAATCTCAATCTTGGCCAGGTTCAGCAGCGGAATCTCACGGCTGAGCCACATCCGCTTGATGACGGTGTTCTTCATGACGACCTCGACGGGGACGGCCGCCACGGTGCCTGCCAGCGTCATCAACCGGGACTCCTTTCCCGAGCGCGTCGTGGGCTTCACGCCATTGGGCAGCGGCGCTTGCTTCTCCGGCGGCGCGGCCTGAGCCTTCTTCGCGTCCGCCTCCTCCTGCTTGAGCACGTGCTGGAGCGCCTCGTCCGAGTACTCCTGGGGCTTGCCGAAGCCCGTCCCGATGTAGAGGCGGGAGATGGCGTCATAGCGAATCTCGTCGCCCTCCCGGGCCACCAGCATGCGCATCTGCGCGAGCGGCGACTTCATGGCCGGATGGGTTCCGGCCTCCATCTCCACCCACACCGCGTCCCGGCCCTCCTTGTCCTTCTCCTCCCCCACCACCGCCAGGCGCCAGTAATAGACGCGCACACCGCCGCCGTTGAAGCGGTACGTCACCCAGTCGCCCAGCCGGGCCGGACGGGCGCCGCGGGACATGTGCTGCACCAGCTCCCGCGCGGGATTCGCCTCCACGCGGACCGGCAACGCCAGCACCAATGCGGCCACCACGAGCAGGGTCCTCACTTCGCGCCTTCCTTCTTCTGGGCCTGGTCCTTCTCGTAGGCCTCGCGGCTCTGGCGCACGGCGGCGTCGTTGGGCACCGCGTCCGGGCGGTCCGAGCCAATCCACATCTGGACCACCGCGGTGACGCCCTCCTCCGCGGGAGACATCGTCGTCACCACCTGCTCACCCTTGCGAGCGTGCTCCATGGTCAGCTGCGTGCCGCCGCCCATCTTGAGCGCGGACTGCCGCACGGGCGCGTAGCCGCGGCGCTCCAGCTCCGCGTTCACCTGCTGTTGCACCTTCGTCAGCTCTCCGGTCACCAGCGTGGTGCGGCTCTGCGAGCCACCCGGGTCATCCCGCGTGGCCAGGTCCTGGCTGTAGAGCGCGCCTTCCAGCGTCACCAGGCCAGGCGCCGGCTTCTTGGGCGGGCGCACCCACAAGTCCCGCAGCGCCGTGAAGCCCACCGTCTTGCCCAGGTGCTTGCGCAGCACGACGCCGCGCTGGAGCCCCTCGCGGGTATAGAGCGCCGACACCACGCCCTCGTCCTGCATGTCCCCCTCCACCACGGTGGGGTAGCCCTCTTCCTGCCACTTCCGGGCGAAGTAGGCCGCCACCTTCTCCATGGAGTCCGGCGTCGTGAAGTACGCGAGGCGGTAGTACTCCCCGCCAATGACCAGGTCATTGCCGATGCGCGTGTGGATGGTGCCCGGATAGACGGGCAGCTCCTGCTCCGCGGCGGCTGGCACGGAGGCCAGCACCACGCACAGGAGCGCCGTCCGGACGGCCCCCGCCCTACTCGCAGGGAATCTTTTGGTCTTGCTCGTCATTCTGCGTGGACTCCGGGCGGGCATCCGGGTCGGTCGGGTCATCCGCCATGGCCCGCTTGCACCCCATGTAGAACTCGCCGCGCGCGTTGAAGACCTTGATGTAGTTGCTGTTCGCGTACGTCATCTCGTCGCGGAACGGCGCGGTGTCGAAGCAGTTGGGCCGCTCGTGGTCGGTCAGCTCCAGGCCGCGCTTGTGCATGACGTGGAGGCCGCTGCTGGCCTTCGCGTCATACTGGGCAAGGCCGGTGCAGTCGCCCTTCTGAGAGTCGCCCACGCCGTAGTTCCGGGACACCACGAAGGTCCCCAGGAAGTTGGGGAGCACCGAGGCGACCACGTCCAGGATGGCGCCGATGCCCAGGCTGTCCAACGTGGAGGCGAAGCCCAGGAACACCATCCGGTCCACCTGGCGGTAGAGGCCGTGCGGCTGGCTGAGGGAGCCACCGGTGTGCTGACCGGCGCGGCGGCCACGGATGATGGCGTCACCACCGTCCGGCATGTGCCAACCGTTGGCGTACATGGAGTACTTCGACTTGAGCCGCAGGCTGCCCAGGTCGCGTCCGCCCATCATGTTCTCTTGGAAGAAGCCGCCGTTGCCACCGCTCTTGTCGAGGTACCGCGTCGGCAGGATGGTGTTCTCGTAGTTCATCTCGACTTCGGATTCGACCCAGCCGCGGTTGTTGAAGCCCCACTGGTTCAAAACCCATCCCATGCCGTTGTTCAAGGGGCTGAGGATGGCGCCCGCCAGGCCGCCTCCTTCGCTGGTGCTCGGGCTGCCGAGCATCCCGCTCTCCAGGAAGGTGATCTCCTTGTTGGTGATGGTCGCCGTCACGTCCGTGTAGCGGGCAATGAAGTTGCCGCCGGTGCCGTTGGGCTCCACCGAGTCCATGTCCTTGAACCGCTCGACGAACTCCTCGTGGGCCTCCTGGCGGGCGTCCTCGAAGGCATTGTCGTGCTGCCCGTTCGCGAAGTCGGAGAGCGCATAGCTCGTCATCTCCCAGACGGCGTAGCGCGCCGCCTCCTGGAGCTTGAGCTTCGCCCTCACCAACTCCGTGAGGTACATGCTGAACATCAGAATCATCACGAGGAGCGGCACGGAGAGCGCGAACTCGACCGTGGCGGCACCTCTTGAGCGCGAGCGCAATTGGAGACGGGCACGCATGGCAGTCCTCAGTGCGTAATGATCTTCGGGGCAATGCCCTGAAGCGGTCCGGGCAGCGCATCCATCATCTCACCAATCTTCGGCAGTGAGTTCCGGCCCTGGAACACGGACGCCAGACGCGGGCGCCAGTAGGGGTTGAAGAAGTTGGGCTGCTCCGCCCAGTTGCCGGGGCGGTGGTAGTAGGACTGGCCGCGGGAGATGACGTTGAGGCCTTCGACCAGGCCCAGGAACTTCTTCCGGTTGTTCAGCATCTCCAGACCGTCCGTGTCCGGCGTGAAGGCGAACTTCACCTTGCCTTCATCGTTGAGCAGCGCGGGCGCGTTGGTGCCGGTGCCGTCCTTGTTCTCCCGGTTCACGACCTGCTCCGGGTCCTTGTTCAGCGCCACCCAGGCGGTGGGCTGGTTGAAGTCCGCCTGGCGCTTGGCCCCTTCGCTCATGGAGGCGTTGGCGGTGGGGTTGCACACCGAGCCGAGCTGGCCGGGCTCGAAGTGCATGAACGGCGTCAGGCCGCCCCAGCGGTGGTGACCGTCCTGCACCGGCCGCACGTTGGCCGCGAAGACGTCCGTCTTGGCCCAGCACACGAACGCGAGCTCCAGCACGCAGATGCGCGAGCGGTGCAGACCCACGTCACGCTCGGCCCCACCCGGCCGCATGTGGCCGGACCAGCGCTCCGGGTTGCTCGGGTAGTTGACGCGCCAGTGCATGCCGCCCCGGTGACGACCGCTGTCGGTGTCGTTGAGCGCCCAGATGCTCGTCTTCGTCATGTGCTTGTACGGAAGCTTGGAGGTGTTGTTGTCCCCCTTGCCCTTGCGGTTGTCGCCGAAGCACTTCCAGTAGTCGTCTTTCTTGGTGCACGACACCGGGTTGTCCGCCTTGCCCACGCCCACGTCGATCTCCGGCGGGCCGAACTTGAGCCAGTACGGGTCATCTGAACCGATGTTGTCGCCCTGAGCCGTCATGCCCCAGGGGTTCAGGTTGTCGTTCCAGTCGCGGATGTAGTTGCGGCCTTCCTGGCCGGGGCCGCGGCCGGCGCGGACCGCGTTGGCGTTGGGGAAGCCCGTGGAGAGCATGCGCGTCTGGCCAATCTTGCCGAACTCGAAGATGCCGGGGATGTTGACGCCGCCGTTGAAGAAGTCCCGCATGAAGCTGAGCATGTCCGGCAGCGGCAGCAGGTCACCCATGCGGCGGCTGGTGATGAAGCCCTGGGGGCACGCGCCACCGTTGGCGTCACAGGCGTAGCGCGTGGCGTTCGTGATGCCACCCATGGAGCGCTTGGCGCGGGCGATGGGGTCGTTGGCGGCCTTCTTCGTCACGTCCAGCGCACCGAACGGGTTCTTCCACGTGTTCGGTGCCAGCGGCTTGCCACCCGCGTGCGGGCTGTGCGCCTGGCTGAAGAGACACTGGCTGTAGAGCCCCGTCGCCAGCTGGCTGGCCAGCGAGGAGATGTTGCTGTCGTTGTCGTCGATGACCGTCTGCGTGGTCTGCGTCACGTGCGTGGACGCGGACATCATCACCGCCTGCGACGCGAAGTACATCACGCCGTTCATCACCCGGTGCGCGGGGATGATCCACTCACCGATGATCCGGTCCGGATTCAGTCGCGTGATGACCTGCTGGATGGGTCTGAGGAAGTAGTTCCGGTACGCGGTCATGATCCGGCCAATGGCCTTGATGACCGCGCTCACGTACGGAATGACGTTTTCAAGGATGGGACAGGCGATCTTCCAGAAGAGGTTGTTCGTCTTGCCCGCGCAGGGATTCAACGTGCGCATGAAGCCGTAGATGTCCGTGAGGAACGCCTCGGCGGAATAGATGAGTGACAGCAGCGACTGCCACATCATCGCCGACACGTAGTGCGACACCTGCGTGCGGTTGGCGTACGCGTAGAAGTTGAACGCGCGCGCCTCCATGGCGGCCATGGAGTATGACGCGGAGTCCGCCGTGTTCTGCAGGCGGATGCGTTCATGCACCGTGTGACCGATGTTGACCGTGGTCAACACGGCGATGGACATGATCAACACCATCAAGGCGGCCAGCACCAAGGCCTGGCCTTCCTGGCGGCGGAAGCTCTGTCGGAGGGTCCGGGTGAACATGGGTCGGGAGTCCTCTTCCTCTTACAAACCCCAGTCGGGGTTCAGGTGCATGATCCACTTGCGGTGGAAGTTGGACTGCATGCGCATGCTGTACGTGGCCGTCAGCGGCATGAAGTACCGCTTGCCAGCCAGGTCAGAGACGAGCGGGATGCTGCCGTTGGCCAGCATCCAGAGCACGGTCATTTCAAGCGGATAGACGGAGTCGTACCCCATCTCGTGCTCGATGCCGCGGGCGCCAGCGAGCAACGGGTTGAGGTTGCCACGCCGGTTCATCATGTTCGCGCGCGGATCCACGGTGCCGCGGTCAATGGCGCCTCGCAGCGCCATGCCCGCGTTCGAGGCGAACCAGGAGTAGAAGATGATGGAGTTCGCGAACGGGACGCGCAGCTGGTACCAGTAGCGCAGGCGGATGGTCAGTCGCGTGGACTTGCGGAACACCAGCTCCGCGTCGTCAGGCTCCGGCAGGTTGAAGAACTTGCGGATGTGGTTCTCCAGCGAGGGCACCTCCGGAAAGGAGTCCGCGCCGTCGAAGTCCAGCTCCTGCCAGTTGTAGCCGCTGCGCAGCTTCCACATCGAATCGATGGGCGTGAAGTACGCGGGGCTGATGGTGTCCACCCGGATGATGCCGAACAGGTTGGACCCGTTCACCGTCCGGGGCACGCGGCCGCCGCCGAAGTTCAGCATGCGCATGCCAGAGTCGTAGAGCTGGTGGAGGACGAACGTCTTCCCCAACTCGACGATGTCGTCGGTACGCCCCATGGTGGGAAGCAGCGCCACGATGGCCGCGTCATGCATGCGCTCGTTGTTGCCGTTCCACACGATGCCGGCGCGCGCGGCCTGATAGGCGGCGTACTCCGTCATCAGCTTCGCGTGCTGCATCATCGTGAGCTGGATGATCCCCAGCGTCATGAAGACGGTGAGCGGCATGATCATCGCCGCTTCCACCGCGGCCTGACCCGACTGCCGGCCAGACGCCCCTCGCGCCCGCGGTTTCTGTGCTTCCTGTCCCATGAAACCATTATCCAGGGACAGGTCTCAGAAGCGCATCGGTCAAATGGACAGACCTGCGCCTACGTTTCCCTCCCAGTTGATGAGAAAATACGCCCCGTTATTTCACGGGTTTAGCGGGCAGCTCATTGACCGATGACTCGCGTTCCACCCGCCGGCGCGCCGCTCTGGCGGCATCCGAGGCGGGCGCTTCTTGTATCACGCGATTGCAAGCCTCGAGTCCTTCGGCCCGCCTACCCAGGGCGAACTCGAACTCACACAGCTGGTTCAGAAGCGCCCAGCGCTCCTTTCCCGTGGCCCCCGCGGCCAGCGCCGCGCGGATCAGCCCGGCTGCCCGGGCCCCCTCCCCCGTTTCGAACGCCGCCCGCGCCTGGCGCGACAGCTCCGCGACGGAGGCGCGCTCCATGGGGGGCGGTGGAGGCGCGGCGGGGGGCGCGGCTTTCTTGGAGACCGGTGCCGGCGCCGGGCGCTGAAGCGCGGCGTTGCCCTGGGCGGCGGCGCCTCCCGGGGCGCCCTTGGATTCCGACGCGTCCAGCTCGTCATCGTAGGCGGCGCCTCGTGCGGCTGGCGACGTGGACCCCAGGCGCAGCGAGTCGCGCGGGGGGACGGACCAGGGGGCCTGCGAGTCCGCGACGCGCCGCTCCTGCTGACCGGAGGCCTCGTCCCGATCCACCGGCGGGGTCTGCAGGTCCTTCGATTCGTTCGCGACTTCGGACTCCTCGTCCAGCGACGACGGCGCGCCGTCCAGCGCCATGGGCGCGGGCTCCAGCGCGGCCTGCATGTCGGCCTTGGGTGCGCGAGCCGCGGCTGGCGGCCCGCGCTTCGCCTTGCTCGCGCTCTCACGCCGAATCCGCATGTCGAGCCCGCCGCCACTGCCCGCGTTGGCCCAGTCCTCCGCGAGCCGCCGCTGCTCCCGCGACCGCTCGGCCCCCTTCGAGCTCTTTGGCGCGGTCACTTCCCGGGCGGCGTACCCCGTCGCTTCCGCCTCGGCGGGCACCATCGGCGCCGCCGCGGGGGCCGGAGCAGCCGCGGCCGGCGAGAAACCATCAGCGGCCGGCGGGGCCGCCCGCTCTTCCTTCGCGACCGCGACCTTCGCCACGCTCAAGTCAGGCCGCGTGAGCTCGGGCGACCGGGCCTGGAGCGTCAGGATGCCAAAGGTGCTCACGGAGGCCAGGCCCACCACGGGCAAGAACCACCGGCGCCAGCGGGACGGCTTCGGCTCGGGGCCCGCGGCGGCGCGGCGCGCGGCCTGCTGGGCATAGGCCATCAGCGACTCCAGCCCCGCGTCCGGAGCGGGCTCCACCGACAGCTGGGACATGGTGGCGCGCACCCCGCGAATGTCGTCCAGGGCCTGGGTGCAGCGGGAACAGCCCTCCAAATGGGCTTCGACGAGGCGGGCCTCGGGCACCGGCAGTTCGCCATAGGCGAAGTCGAGCAGCCGGTCCTCCTGCGCATGCGGATTCTGCGGCTTCATCCCACCACCGTCCTTCCGTCCTCGGCGAGGTCGCCGTCGACGCCCATCTCCGCCAGCCGGCGGCGAAGCCCGTCGAGCGCGTAGCGCATGCGGCTCTTCACCGTGTTCTCGGACACTCCCGTCACCTCCGCGATGTCCTTGAAGGGGATGCCGCTGTACTCGCGCAGGGTGAAGACCTCACGCTGCTCGTCCGGGAGCGTCGCCAGGGCTCGCTCCAACATGGGACGCAGCCGAGCGTTGTAGGCGCCGCGCTCCGGGCTGGCCCCCGCGTCCGGCAGGCCCTCCCCCAGGGGGCGCGACTCGTCCCGCTCCGCTCCCGGGGCGGGTGCCTCCAGGGAAGACGCCTGGCGGTAGCTCTCTTTGCGCGCGCTGTCCACGCAGAGGTTCCTCGCAATCGTGTAGAGCCAGGTCGTGAACTTCGCCTTGGGCGTGTAGTCGCCGGCGCTCCGAACCACCTTCAGCCACGTCTCCTGCAGCACGTCCTCCGCCCGTGCCCGGTGCCCCGTGAAGCGGAAGATGAAGTTGAACACCGGCGTCCGGTGCTTGCGCACCAGCGCCTCGAACGCGCGCGCGTCCCCCGCCTGGAAGGCGAGCATCAGCCGCTCGTCTGAGGTTTCCGGTCCCAACACTCCCCCAACGCTCCTTGGAGCCACCTTCACCCGGCCCACTCCGCCACCCGTGCACAGTTAACGGGCGACGGGCCGCCAGGGTCTATCCCGGGCGCGGTCTCTGGTAAGTGGCGAGAATGACAGGGACGGCCACCGCTGTCACGAGCGCGCCCTGCGCCAGGAGCACCGCGGGCAGTGGCTGCTGCAGGTGCACGTACAGGGAGCGGCCGAGCGCCGCCCCCAGCAACACGCCCGTCAGGGTGCGCACCGCGTTGCTCCCCGACGCCGGCCGGAAGCGGCCCACCGCCCAGTCCGCCAGCGCGGGAACGGTGAGCGCCAGGACGACGGGCACGTCCAGCGCCCACCGCAGCGGGGCGCGCACGGCGAACAGGGCCACCAGCACCGCCAGCAGCACCGGATAGGCCCCCAGGCAGCGCGCGCACACGCGCGCGCCGCCGAACAGGTAGGTGCGGTTGTACTCATCCGGATGATGATGGCTGAGCCAGAACACCGGGACTTCCTCCAGAAGGGGCTGTGGCCGGGGCCTCGCGCGCGGCGACCTCCGCCAGGAAACACGCGGCGAAGTGGCCACCGCCCAGCGCGTAGGACGGGGGCGACTCGCGCCGGCACCGCTCCATGGCATGCGGACAGCGCGGATGGAAGGTGCAACCGGGGGGCGGCGCCAGGGGCGATGGCGGCTCGCCTGGCACCAGCAGGCGTGTCCGGGCGTGGCCCGGGTCCGCGACGGGCACCGCGGACAGCAGCGCCTGGGTGTACGGGTGGCGCGGCTGTCGGTAGAGCGACGCGGCCGGGGCCAGCTCCACGATGCGGCCCAGGTACATGACGGCCACCCGGGTGGACACGTACTCGACGATGTTCAGGTCGTGGGCGATGAAGACGTAGGTGAGGCCCCGCGCCTGCTGAAGGTCCACCAGCAGGTTGACGATTTGCGCCTGCACGGACACGTCCAGCGCGCTGATGGGCTCATCGGCTACCACCAGGTCGGGCCGCAGCGCCAACGCTCGCGCGATGCCAATGCGCTGCCGCTGCCCTCCGGAGAACTCATGGGGGTAGCGCGCCAGGGCCTCGCGCGGCAGCCCCATGGCGTCCACCAACTCCGCCACCTCGCGCGCCCGCTCACCCTGCCCTCGGGCCAGCCCGTGGATGGCGAAGGGCTCCTCCAGAATCTCCCGGACCGTCATCCGGGGGTTGAGCGAGGCATACGGGTCCTGGAAGACGAACTGCATCCGCTGGCGCAGCGGCCGCAGCCGCCGCTGGGACAGCCCGGTGAGCTCCTGCCCGTCGAAACGGACGGAGCCCGCCGTGGGCGCCACCAGCCGCAGCACCGCGCGTCCCAGGGTGCTCTTGCCGCAGCCACTCTCCCCCACCAGCCCCAGCGTCTCACCGCGCATGACGTCGAAGTCCACGCCGTCCACGGCCTTCACCGCGCCGCGCACCCGGCCGAGCACACCGGCGCGCACCGGGAAGTGCACCTGGAGGTCACGGACCTGGAGCAGCGGCGTGGAGCTCATGGCGCGGGCACCGGGTTGTGACAGGCCGTCCACTGCCCTTCCCTGGGCGACGTCAGCGCGGGCTTCACGTGCGCGCAGACGTCCAGCGCGCGTTCACAGCGCTCCCGGAACGCACAGCCGGCGGGCAACTGCCGCAGCGGCGGCACCCTGCCGGGAATGGCCCGCAGCCGCGCCCGGGAAGCCGGTGCGCCGCCCACGTCGCGCCGGGACGGAAGCGAGCGCAGCAAGCCCGCGGTGTACGGGTGCGCGGGCCAGGCGAACAGCGCGCGCACCGGGGCGCGCTCCACCACCCGGCCCGCGTACATCACCACCACCGCGTCGCAGCTCTCCGCCACCACCCCCAGGTCGTGCGTAATCAGCAGCACCGCCATGCCCCGCTCGGCCTGGAGCCGCGCGAGCAGGTCCAGAATCTGCGCCTGGATGGTGACGTCCAGCGCGGTGGTGGGCTCGTCCGCGATGAGCAAGGCCGGGTCACACGCCAGCGCCATCGCCATCATCACCCGCTGCCGCATGCCCCCGGAGAGCTGGTGGGGATACGCGTCCACGCGCTCTGCCGGCGCGGGGATGCCCACCTGCCGCAGCATCTCCACGGCCTTGTCCCGGGCCTGCGCGCGCGAGGCGCCCAGGTGCAGCCGGGCGCCCTCCCCAATCTGCTCGCCCACGGTGAACACCGGGTTGAGCGACGTCATCGGCTCCTGGAAGATCATCGCCGCGTGCCGGCCGCGCACCCGGCGCAGCTCGGTCTCCGGCAGCGTCAGCAAGTCCCGGCCCTGGAAGCGCACCTCACCGCCCACCACGCGCACCGGCGGCTCGGGCGCCAGCCGCAGCAGGGACAGCGCCGTGAGGCTCTTGCCACACCCGCTCTCCCCCACCACC
>NZ_JABXEP010000168.1:0-16689 GCF_013372605.1 Myxococcus sp. AM009 | reverse complement strand
CCAGCACGCCCATTGACCACCCGTCCGACACGATGTGGTGCATCACCAGCACCAGCACGTGCGCTTCCTCCCCCTCTCTCAGCAGCGTCGCCCTCAGCAGCGGGCCCACCTCCAGGTTGAACGGGCGAAGTGCCTCTTGCTCCACGAGGCGTTTCGTTTCCGGTCCTCCTTCTCCGCCGTCCGGAGTTCCGCGCTCCATGACTTCCAACCGCGTCGTTGCAGTGTCGGAGACAAGCTGGACAGGCATCCCGTTCTGAGAACGGAAGGTGGTTCGCAACGATTCGTGTCGGCGAACCAGTTCATCGAAGCTACGGCGCAACGCTCCGACGTCGAGGACGCCAGTGAGCCGCACTGCGACGGGGACGTTGTAGAAGGCGCTGCCAGGCTCCAGTTGGTCGAGGAACCACAGCCGCTGCTGAGCGAACGATAGCGGCAAGGCCCCCTGCCGCTGTGCCCTCTTCAGTGGTGGCGCCTGGCGCACCGAGCCTCCCACCTGATCGTGGTCCAGCCTAAGGGCCAGCTTCTCCACCGTCGGCGATTCGAAGACATCCCTCAGGGGGAGCTCCACCTGGAAGGACTCGCGCACACGAGACACCAACTGCGTTGCCAGCAACGAGTGGCCGCCCAGCTCGAAAAAGTCTTCATCGACGCTGACTCGTTCGACGTTCAGCACCTCGGTGAAGATGGACGCCAGCTTCTGTTCGGTCGCGGTCCGAGGCGCCTCGAAGTGCGCCGTCTTCGGACCTTGTGCATCCGGGGCTGGCAGTGCCTTGCGGTCTACCTTGCCGTTCGGCGTCAGCGGCAGCGCCTCCAGCACCACGTACGCCGACGGCACCATGTACTCCGGCAGCCGCTGCTTCATGTGGCCTCGCAGTGCACCCGCGTCCAGCGAGGCAGCGTCTCGGGCCGTGACGTAGGCCACCAACCGCTTGCCCTCGCCATCTTCGCGAGCCACCACGACGGCTTCGTTGACGCCACTGTGCTGGGCCAGCGCCGCTTCCACTTCGCCCAGCTCAATTCGGTAGCCGCGCACCTTCACCTGCGTGTCCGCTCGGCCCAGGAACTCCAGCGCCCCGCTCCTCAGCCACCGCACCACGTCGCCCGTTCGGTACAGCCGTTCTCCGTCGCCGTACGGACTCGGCACGAAGCGCTCCGCCGTCAACTCCGGGCGCCCCACGTACCCCACCGCCAACCCGTCTCCGCCCACGTACAGCTCGCCCGGTACGCCCACTGGCACCGGGCGCATCCCACCGTCCAGCACGTACGCCACCGTGTTCTTCACCGGCCGGCCGATGGACACCGAAGCGCCCACCTCTTCCGGCTTCTCCATCCGGTTCGTGCTGGAGAACGTCGTGTTCTCCGTTGGGCCGTACCCGTTGATGAGCACACCGCCCGCGGCCAGCCGCTCCTTCACGCGCGACACCGGCAGCGCGTCACCGCCGGCCAGCAACTGACGGACACTGGCCAGGGCCTTCGGCTGCCGCGCCTGCATCTGCTCGAAGAGCGCCGCCGTCAGCCACAACGACGTCACGCCTGAAGACTCCAGCTTGCGGCCCAACTCCTCCAGCGACGGCGTCCCCGCCGGGTACACCACCAGCTTCGCGCCGTGCAGCAGCGCGCCCCACACCTCCAGCGTCGAGGCGTCGAAGGAGATGGGCGCCAGCTGCAGCCACACCTCCTCCGGCCCGAAGTGCGCGAAGTCCGTCCCGAGCACCAAGCGCGACACTGCTCGGTGCGGCACCCCCACGCCCTTCGGCTTCCCCGTGCTTCCAGACGTGAACATCACATACGCCAGGTTGCTCCCGCCCACGTTGGCAACGGGCGTGCTCTCCGCCTGCACGGCAATCTGCGTGTCCCACTCCGTGTCCACGCACACCACCAGCTCGCCGCCCGCGGCCACCTCGTCCGCCAGCTTCTCCTGCGCCACCAGCAGCGCGACACCCGCCTCCGCCTTCATCCACGCCAGTCGCTCCAGCGGGTAGCTCGCATCCAGCGGTACGTACACGCCTCCCGCCTTCAGGATGCCCAGCACGCTCACCACCAACTCCAGTGAGCGCTCCACGCACAAGCCCACCCGCACCTCGGGCCCCACTCCCATGCCCTTCAGGTGGTGCGCCAGTTGGTTGGCGCGACGGTTCAACTCCGCGTATGTCAGCCGCTCGTCCTCGTACTCCACCGCCACCGCGTCCGGCGTCCGCTGCGCTTGCTCCTCGAAGAGAACGCTCAGGCTCGCATCGCGCGGGTACGTAGACGCCGTCCCGCTCCACTCCTTCACCAACCGCTGCTGCTCCTCGCTGCCCATCAGCGGCAGCTCGGCCAGCCGAGCCTCCGGGTCAGCAACTGCTGCCTCCAACAGCACCCGCAAGTGCCCCAGTAGCCGCTCCATCGTCTCGGCTTCGAACAGGTCGCTGTTGAACTCCAACGCCCCCGTCAGTCCGCCTTCGCTCGACTCACCCAAGCCGAGCGTCAAATCGAACTTCGACGTCTTTCCAGCCGACTCCGCTGCCTCCAGCTTCAGTCCTGGCAGGGTTACCGCGCCTCCTGGCGTGTTCTGCAGCACCAACATCACCTGGAACAGCGGGCTGCGACTCAAGTCCCGCTCCGGCTGCAGCTCCTCCACCAGCCTCTCGAAGGGCACTTCCTGGTGCGCGTACGCACCCAGCGTTACTTCGCGCACCTGCGTCAGCAACTCCCGGAAGCTCGCTGTCGGCGACACCTTCGTCCGCAGCACCAGCGTGTTCACGAAGAAGCCAATCAGCCCCTCCGTTTCGGCTCGCGTGCGGTTGGCGATAGGGGAGCCCACAGAGACGTCGTCCTGGCGCGTATAGCGAGACAGCACCACCTGGAAGGCCGCCAGTAGCACCATGAAGGGCGTCGCGTTCTCCCGCTGCGCCAGCCCCTTCACGCGCTCCCACAGCCCCTTCGGCCACTCCAGCCCTCTCGTCTCTCCCCGGTACGTCTGGACCGTCGGCCTCACCTTGTCCGTCGGCAACTCCAGCACCGCTGGCGCACCAGCCAGCTGCTGCCTCCAGTACCTGAGCTGCTCCTCCAGCACCTCATCCTTCAGCCACTCTCGCTGCCACACCGCGTAGTCCGCGTACTGCACCTCCAGCTCCGAAAGCGGTGACTCGCGCCCCTGCGAGTACGCCTCGTACAGCGCCACCAACTCCCTCACCAGCACCCCCATCGACCACCCGTCCGACACGATGTGGTGCATCACCAGCACCAACACGTGCGCGTCCTCCCCCTCCTTCAGCAGCGTCGCCCTCAGCAGGGGGCCCACCTCCAGGTTGAACGGACGAAGTGTCTCTCGCTCCGTTCGACGCTGGACCTCCTGGGACTTCTCCGTGCCCTGGAGTGAACTCAGGTCCACGAACTCCAGCGCGACCCTTCCAGAGGGAGAGATGACCTGGGTGGGGACACCTGCCTCGGAACAGAAGGTCGTGCGCAACGCCTCATGGCGGAGAACAAGCGATTGGAAGCTCCGCTCCAGCGCGGCAACATCAAGGGCCCCCGAGAGCTTCACCGCCACGGGCACGTTGTAGAAGGCGCTGTCGGGATCAAGCTGGTGGAGGAACCACAACCGTTGCTGCCCGAACGACAGGGGAAGCGCGCCGTCGCGTGAAGCGCGGACCAGCGGAGGAGCGCTCAGCGCAACAGCGGCTCCTGAGGCACCGTCCAGCCGCTTCGCCAGCGTCTCAACAGACCGGGACTCGAAGACTGTCCGAAGCGGCAGTTCGACCCGGAAGGCCTCGCGCACGCGAGACACCAACTGTGTTGCCAGTAACGAGTGGCCACCCAGCTCGAAGAAGTCTTCGTCGACGCTGACGCGCTCGACATTGAGCACCTCGCTGAAGAGGGACGCCAACTTCTCCTCTGTCGGTGTCCGTGGCGCCTCGAAGTGCGCTGGCTTCTGGATGTGTGTATCCGGGGCTGGCAGCGCGTTGCGGTCCACCTTCCCGTTGGGCGTCAGCGGCAGCGACTCCAGCACCACGTACGCCGACGGCACCATGTACTCCGGCAGCCGCTGCTTCACGTGGCTTCTCAGCGCACCCGCGTCCAACGAGGCAGCGTCCCGGACCGTGACGTAGGCCACCAGTCGCTTGCCCTCGCCATCCTCGCGAGCCACCACGACGGCTTCGTTGACGCCACCGTGCTGGGCCAGCGCCGCTTCCACTTCGCCCAGCTCGATGCGGTAACCGCGCACCTTCACCTGCGTGTCCGCTCGGCCCAGGAACTCCAACGTCCCGTTCCTCAGCCACCGCACCACGTCGCCCGTTCGGTACAGCCGCTCTCCCTCACCGTACGGACTCGGAACGAAGCGCTCCGCCGTCAGCTCCGGGCGCCCCACGTACCCCACCGCCAACCCGTCTCCGCCCACGTACAGCTCGCCCGGTACTCCCACTGGCACCGGACGCATCCCACCGTCCAGCACGTACGCCACCGTGTTCCTCACCGGCCGGCCGATGGACACCGACACTCCGACTTCCTCGGGCTTCTCCATCCGGTACGTGCTGGAGAACGTCGTGTTCTCCGTCGGGCCGTACCCGTTGATGAGCACACCGCCCGCGGCCAGCCGCTCCTTCACGCGCGACACCGGCAGCGCGTCACCACCGGCCAGCAACTGACGGACGCGGCCCAAGGCCTTCGGCCGCCGCGCCTGCATCTGCTCGAAGAGCGCCGCCGTCAGCCACAGCGACGTCACGCCTGAAGACTCCAGTTTGCGGCCCAACTCCTCCAGGGACGGTGTCCCTGCTGGGTACACCACCAGCTTCGCGCCGTGCAGCAGCGCGCCCCACACCTCCAGCGTCGATGCGTCGAAGGAGATGGGCGCCAACTGCAGCCACACCTCCTCCGGCCCGAAGTGCGCGAAGTCCGTCCCTAGCACCAGGCGAGACACTGCTCGGTGCGGCACACCTACTCCCTTTGGCTTGCCGGTACTTCCCGACGTGAACATCACGTACGCCAGGTTGCCCCCGCTCACATTGGCGCTCGAAGTGCTCACGGGATGGTGGGCAATCTGCGTCTCCCACTCCGTGTCCACGCACACCCTGGACTCGGTGCCGGAACGCCCCATGGACTCAAGCAACTGCTGCTGCCCCACCAGCAGCGCGACGCCCGCCTCCTGCTTCATCCACGCCAGTCGCTCCAGCGGGTAGCTCGCATCCAGCGGTACGTACACGCCCCCCGCCTTCAGGATGCCCAGCACGCTCACCACCAGTTCCAGTGAGCGCTCCACGCACAAGCCCACCCGCACCTCGGGCCCCACTCCCATGCCCTTCAGGTGGTGCGCCAGCTGGTTGGCGCGACGGTTCAACTCCGCGTACGTCAGCCGCTCGTCCTCGTACTCCACCGCCACCGCATCCGGCGTCCGCTGCACCTGCTCCTCGAAGAGCGCGCTCAGGCTCGCATCGCGAGGATACGTAGAAGCCGTCCCGCTCCACTCCTTCACCAACCGCTGCTGCTCCTCACTGCCCATCAGCGGCAGATCAAGTAGCCGCTTCTCCGGCCCTGCGATGGCCGTCTCCAGCAGAGTCCGCAGATGCTGGAGCAGCCGGCGCACCGTCTCTGCTTCGAACAGGTCGGTGTTGTAGTTCGCCGCCACCACCACGCCATCCGGCACCTCCTCCACCACCAGTGACAGGTCGAACTTCGACGTCCGCCCCTCCGAGTCCAGGCCGGAAAGCGTGAGTCCGCCCCCGAGCGCCACCTCCGTCACAGGCGTGTTCTGCAGCGTCAGCGTCACCTGGAACAGTGGACTCCGGCTCAGGTCACGCTCGGGCTGGAGTTCCTCCACCAGCTTCTCGAACGGCACGTCCTGGTGCGCATACGCCCCCAGCGTCACCTCCCGCACCTGAGCGATCAGTTCACGGAAGTTCGACGCCGGAGACACCTTCGTCCGCAGCACCAGCATGTTCGCGAAGAAGCCGATCAGCCCCTCCGTCTCTCCCTGCGTGCGCCCCGCGATGGGAGCCCCCACGCACACGTCCTCCTGCCCTGCATACTTGGACAGCACCACCTGGAACGCCGCCAGCAGCACCATGAACGGCGTCGCACCTTCACGCCGGCCGAGCGCCTCCATGTCGCGCCAGAGTGCCTTGGGCCACACCTCGTGCCGCAGAGCTCCGCCATACGTCTGGACGGCGGGCCTCGTCTTGTCGGTCGGCAACTCCAGCGCCGCGGGCGCTCCCTCCAGACGTTGCTTCCAGTACCCGAGCTGCGCCTCCAGCACCTCGCCCTTCAGCCACTCGCGCTGCCAGACCGCGTAGTCCGGGTACTGCACCGGCAGTTCCGGCAGGGGGGATGGACGGCCCTGGGAGAAGGCTTCGTACAGCGCCGCGACTTCTCGCACGAGGACGCCCATGGACCAGCCGTCGGAAACGATGTGGTGCGTCATCAGCACCAGGACGTGCTCCCGCTCGCCGAGACGAAGCAGCGTGGTCCGCAGCAACGGCCCCTGAGCCAGCTCGAACGGCCGAAGTGCCTCTACTTCCGCTCGGCGCTGTGCCTCCTGCTCCGCGTCAGGCAGCCCGCTCAGGTCCTCGAACGTGAACGCCACCTGCCCCGCGGGTGCGATGACCTGCACGGGCGCCCCGCCGTCGGCGCGGAAGGTCGTCCGCAGGGATTCATGACGGCGAACCAGCGCGTCGAAGCTGCGCTCCAGCGCGAGCACGTCGAGCGGCCCCGACAGCTTCACCACCGCCGGCACGTTGTAGAAGGCACTCCCCGGCGCGAGCTGCTCCAGGAACCACAAGCGCTGCTGCGCGAACGACAGCGGCAGGACGCTCGTCCGTCCCGCCCGCGGCTTCAACGGAGGCGCGGCGAAGCCCGCTCCGGCGCGCACCCAACGGTCCACCCGCTCGGCGAGCGCGGCCACCGTGGGTGCCTCGAAGAGGTCTCTCAATGGCAGCTCGACACCGAAGGCGCCACGAATCCGGGAGATGGCCTGCGTCGCCAGCAGCGAGTGCCCTCCCAGTTCAAAGAAGCCACTGTGGACCCCAACACGGTCGAGCCCCAACACCTCGGAGAACAGCCCCGCCACCAGCGCTTCCGTGGCCGTGCGCGGCGCGACGAAAGCCTCGGTGTCCACGGCCTGGAAGTCCGGCGCTGGCAGCGCCTTGCGGTCCACCTTGCCGTTGGGCGTCAACGGCAGCGCCTCCAGGACTACCAACGCCTGCGGAACCATGTACTCGGGCAGCGTCTGGCCCAGGAAGTCACGAAGCGCGTCGGCCTCCAGTGTGTGGCCCGGCTTCGGCACGGCGTAGCCCACCAGGCGCTTGCCGTCCGTCCCGCGAGCGTGAGCCACCACGACCGACTCACGCACCGCGGAGTGCCGCTCCAGCGCCGCTTCCACCTCGCCCAGCTCCACGCGGTAGCCGCGGACCTTGAGCTGGTCATCCATGCGACCCAGGAACTCCACCCGGCCATCCGCGAGCAGCCGAGCCCGGTCTCCCGTCCGGTACATCCGCGCCCCCGGCTCGTCCGAGTACGCATCCGGCACGAAGCGCTCGGCGGTCAGCTCCGCCCGGCTCAGGTAGCCGCGGCCCACGGTCCTTCCACTGATGCACAGCTCCCCTGGCACACCCACGGGCACCGGGCGCAGGTACGCATCCAGCACGTAGACGCGCGCGTTCGGAATCGGCCGCCCCAGCGGCACCGACGCCGTCACACGGCCCCGCGGTCCACGCTCCACCCAGAGCGTGAGCACGCCCACGGTCGTCTCGGAGGGCCCGTAGTGGTTGAACACCACCAGGTCCGGTGACAGTTCGTGCACCCGGTCCATCAGCGCCCAATCCGAAACGTCACCGCCCAGCACCAGACGCTGGCGTGGCAATACCCGCTCGGGCTTCCCGGAGGCCAGGAGCGCCTGCAAGTGCGCGGGGACGATCTTCAGGCAGTCCACGGCTTCGCGCTCGAAGAGCGAGGCCAGGGCGGCCGGGTCCGACGCGCACTCGCGAGACACGAGGTGCAGCGCGCCGCCTCGGCAGAGCGTCGGAAAGACAGCGGTGTGTCCCAGGTCCGCCGCCAGCGTGGACACGGAGGCAAACGACGCGCCTCCCGGCAGGTCCAACCGGCGCGTGACGCCGTCTACGTAATGCACCAGTTGCCGGTGCTCGATGGCCACGCCCTTCGGCCGCCCCGTGGAGCCAGAGGTGAAGATGACGTAGGCAAGGTTCTCCGGCGCCGCCACGGGCTCCGGGTTGCGCTCGCTCCGTTCCGACAGAGAAGACGCGTCCGCATCCAGGCGGACCACCTCGCCCGCGTCCCAGCGCAGAACCTCCGCCAGGGCCGCCTGCGTGACCAGCGCCCGGACCCCCGCGTCGGCGAGCACGCTTCGGATGCGCTCGACCGGGAACGTGACGTCCAGCGGCACATAGGCCCCACCCGCCTTGAGAATGCCCCACAGGCCCACCAGGGCGCTGGCCGAGCGGTCCAGGTACAAGCCCACGGGAACATCCGGACCGACGCCCAGCGAACGCAGGTGGTGCGCCAGTTGATTGGCCCGCCGGTTCAGCGCGTCGTAGGTCAGCCGCGAGTCTTCCGCGACGACCGCGAGCGCTTCAGGCGACTTCGCGGCCTGCTTCTCGAAGAGGGCCTGGATGGTGTCGGGAACGAAGTCGGTGCGGGTGTCGTTCCACTCCACGAGCAGCCGACGCTGCTCCTCTGCGCCCAGCAGCGGCAGCTCGCCCAACCGAGCATCCGGTGTCTGGACCGCGGCCTCCAGCAACACGCGCAGATGGCCCGTCAGCCGGTCCATCGTCTCGGGCTCGAAGAGGTCGCTGTTGTACACGGTGCTGACTGACAACCCCCGCGGTGTCTCGGTCAGCTCCAAGGTGAGGTCGAACTTCGACGTGCGCGAGTCACCGTCCATTCCCGCCAGCGTCAAGCCCGGCAGGTGCAGCTCCACGGTGGGCGTGTTCTGCAGGATGAACATCACCTGGAAGAGTGGGCTGCGGCTCAAGTCGCGATCGGGCTTGAGTTCTTCCACCAGTCGCTCGAAAGGGATGTCCTGATGCGCATACGCGCCGAGCGTCCGTTCGCGAACCTGCGCCAACAGCTCCCGGAACGTGGGGTTTCCGGCGAGTCGCGCACGAAGGACGAGCGTGTTGATGAAGAAGCCAATCAGCCCCTCCGTCTCCGCCCGGGTGCGGTTGGCGATGGGCGAGCCCACGCAAACGTCGTCCTGCCCCGAGTAGCGCGACAACACCGTCTGGAACGCCGCGAGCAGCACCATGAATGGCGTGGCACCTTCACGATGCGCGAGCACCTTGACCGACTCCCACAGGTCGCGCGGCCACTGCACCTCCCGGCTGGCGCCACGGAACGTCTGCACCGCGGGACGCGGCTTGTCCGTGGGAAACTCCAGCGCCTGCGAGGCTCCCTGGAGCTGGTCCTTCCACCAGGCGAGTTGTGACGCCAGGACCTCTCCCTGGAGCCACTCGCGCTGCCACACCGCGTAGTCCGCGTACTGGAGCGGAAGCTCCGGCAGCGGCGACGGCAGGCCCCGCGAGCACGCCTCATACAACGCGGCGACCTCGCGGACGAGCACGCCCATGGACCAGCCGTCCGACACGATGTGGTGCATCACCAGCACCAGCACGTGCTCCTGCTCGGACAGCTTCAGCAATCCCGTGCGCAGCAATTGGCCGCGCGTCAGGCTGAACGGAAGCGCTGCCTCTCCGGCGATCAGGCGTTGGGCTTCCGAAGTTCTCTCCGCCTCGGACAAGCCGCTCAGGTCCACCGCGCGCAGCTGGACTTCCGACTCCGCTGCGATGATCTGAACCGGCGCGCCACCGTTGCTCTGGAAGGTCGTGCGCAGCGACTCGTGCCGGAGCACCAGCGCCCTGAAGGCTTGCTCCAGCGCGTCCACCCGCACCGTCCCCGTCAGCTTCACGGCGATAGGGATGTTGTAGGACGAGCTGCCCGGCTCCAACTGGTCGAGGAACCAAAGGCGTTGCTGCGCGAACGACAGCGGCAACGGCCCGGTTCGCTCGACTCGCGTCGGCGGCGGCACATGCAGAACCTGTACGCCGTTCGCCGCAGTGTCGAGCCGCTGGGCGAGCTTCTCTACCGTGGGCGCCTCGAAGACGTCCCGTAGAGGCAATTCGACGTGGAAGGCCTCGCGAACGCGCGAGACCAACTGCGTGGCCAGCAGCGAGTGCCCGCCCAGCTCGAAGAAGTCCCCGTCGAGACCGACGCGCTCGACGTTCAGCACCTCCGCGAAGATGGACGCCAGCTTCTGTTCAGCAGGTGTTCGCGGTGCAATAAAGCGAGCGCTTGCGGCACGCTCTGTATCCGGCGCGGGCAGCGCCTTGCGGTCCACCTTGCCGTTGGGCGTCAACGGCAGCGCCTCCAGCACCACGTACGCAGACGGCACCATGTACTCCGGCAGCCGCTGCTTCACGTGGCTTCTCAGCGCACTGCCCTCCAGTTCCGCGCCCTCTTGCGCGGTCACATACGCCACCAGTCGCTTGCCCTCGCCATCCTCGCGGGCCACCACCACCGCTTCGTTGACGCCACTGTGCTGGGCCAGCGCCGCTTCCACTTCGCCCAGCTCAATTCGGTAGCCACGCACCTTCACCTGCGTGTCCGCTCGGCCCAGGAACTCCAACGTCCCGTTCCTCAGCCACCGCACCACGTCGCCCGTTCGGTACAGCCGCTCTCCGTCGCCGTATGGACTCGGCACGAAGCGCTCCGCCGTCAACTCCGGGCGCCCCACGTACCCCACCGACAACCCGTCTCCGCCCACGTACAGCTCGCCCGGTACGCCCACTGGCACCGGGCGCATCCCACCGTCCAGCACGTACGCCACCGTGTTCTTCACCGGCCGGCCGATGGATACCGACACTCCGACTTCCTCGGGCGCCTCCATCCGGTACGTGCTGGAGAACGTCGTGTTCTCCGTTGGGCCGTACCCGTTGATGAGCACACCGCCCGCTGCCAGCCGCTCCTTCACGCGCGACACTGGCAGCGCGTCACCACCCGCCAGCAACTGACGGACACTGGCCAAGGCCTTCGGCTGCCGCGCCTGCATCTGCTCGAAGAGCGCCGCCGTCAGCCACAACGACGTCACGCCTGAAGACTCCAGCTTGCGGCCCAACTCCTCCAGGGACGGTGTCCCTGCTGGGTACACCACCAGCTTCGCGCCGTGCAGCAGCGCGCCCCACACCTCCAGAGTCGATGCGTCGAAGGAGATGGGCGCCAACTGCAGCCACACCTCCTCCGGCCCGAAGTGCGCGAAGTCCGTCCCCAGCACCAGGCGAGACACCGCTCGGTGCGGCACCCCCACGCCCTTCGGCTTCCCCGTGCTTCCCGACGTAAACATCACATACGCCAGGTTGCTCCCGCCCACGTTGGCGACGGGCGTGCTCTCCGCCTGCAAGGCAATCTGCGTCTCCCACTCCGTGTCCACGCACACCACCAACTCGCCGCCCGCGGCCACCTCGTCCGCCAGCTTCTCCTGCGCCACCAGCAGCGCGACACCCGCCTCCTGCTTCATCCACGCCAGTCGCTCCAGCGGGTAGCTCGCATCCAGCGGTACGTACACGCCCCCCGCCTTCAGGATGCCCAGCACGCTCACCACCAACTCCAGTGAGCGCTCCACGCACAAGCCCACCCGCACCTCGGGCCCCACTCCCATGCCCTTCAGGTGGTGCGCCAGTTGGTTGGCGCGACGATTCAACTCCGCGTACGTCAGCCGCTCGTCCTCGTACTCCACCGCCACCGCGTCCGGCGTCCGCTGCGCTTGCTCCTCGAAGAGAACGCTCAGGCTCGCATCGCGTGGGTACGCCGACGCCGTCCCGCTCCACTCCTTCACCAACCGCTGCTGCTCCTCGCTGCCCATCAGCGGCAGCTCGGCCAGCCTCGTCTCTGGCGCGCTCACAGCGGCTTCCAGAAACACCCGCAGGTGCCCCAGCAGCCGCTCCATCGTCGCGGCCTCGAACAGATCGCTGTTGTAGTTCACCGCCACGGAGAACCCGTGCGGCACCTCTTCCGCGAGCAGCGACAAATCGAACTTCGAGGTCTTCTCCTCGGCGTCGACGCCCGTCAGCGTCAACTCCCGCAGTTGGACCTCGGAGAAAGGTGTGTTCTGCAGCGTCAGCGTCACCTGGAACAACGGGCTCCGGCTCAGATCACGCTCAGGATGAAGCTCCTCCACCAGCTTCTCGAACGGCACGTCCTGGTGCGCATACGCCCCCAGCGTCACTTCGCGGACCTGTGCCAATAGTTCGCGGAAGCTCAACACCGGGGACACCTTCGTCCGCAGCACCAACGTGTTGACGAAGAAGCCAATCAGCCCCTCCGTCTCCTCGCGCGTGCGTCCCGCGATGGGCGATCCCACGCTCACGTCGTCCTGGCCCGAGTAGCGCGACAGCACCGCTTGAAAGGCCGCGAGCAGCACCATGAACGGTGTCGCGCCCTCCCTCTGCCCGAGCGCCTTCACCGCGGCCCATCGCTCGGAGGGCCAGATCGTCTCCTGCATGCCCCCGCGGAATGTCTGCGTCGCCGGGCGAGGCTTGTCCGTGGGCAACTCCAACGCACTCGGCGCTCCAGCGAGCTGCTGTCGCCAGTATCCGAGCTGCGTCTCCAACACGTCGTCCGCCAGCCACGCGTGCTGCCAGACAGCGTAATCGCCGTACTGGAGCGGAAGGTCCGGCAACGGGGAGCGCTGTCCCTGGGACAGCGACTCGTAGAGCGCGGCCACCTCGCGCACGAGGATGCCCATGGACCATTCGTCCGACACGATGTGGTGCATCACCAGCACCAGGACGTGCTCCCGCTCCCGCAGCTGAAGCAGCGTGGCCCGCAGCAACGGGCCCTTCTTCAGGTCGAAGGGTCGCTGGGCTTCCTCTTCAGCCCAGCGCTTCGCGGCGGCATCACGCCCGGTGTCCTCCAGCGCGTCCAGGGACACCACGGCGAAGGCAAGAGTCGGCTCGGCCGAGATGACCTGCGTCGGGGTTCCACCCTCGGCGCGGAAGGTCGTCCGCAGGGGCTCATGGCGGCGCACCAGCTCCTCGAAGCTCCACTCCAGCGCGCGCGGGTCCAATGGGCCCGTCAACTTCACCACCGCGGACACGTTGTAGAACGCGCTCCCCGGCTGGAGCTGATCCAGGAACCACAGCCGCTGCTGCGCGAACGACAAAGGCAGCTCACGGGCGCGCGGCACCACCGGGCTTCGGAGCACCGGCAGCTCGACCCCGGACCGCTTCGCCTGTTCAATGCGACGCGCCAGCTCCGCCACCGTGGGCGCCTCGAACAACTCCCGCAGCGCGAGCTCCACCCGGAAGGCCGAACGCACCCTCGAGACGAACTGCGTCGCGAGGAGCGAGTGGCCCCCCAGTTCAAAGAATCCGTCGTGGATGCCTACGCGCTCCACGCCCAGCACCCGGCTGAAGAATCCGCAGAGCAGCTCTTCCGTCGGGGTGCGCGGTGCGACGTACTGTCGCTCGCTGACGTCCACGTCTGGGGCGGGCAGCGCCTTGCGGTCCACCTTCCCACTGGGGAGCAGCGGCAGCGACTCCAAGACGACGAACCACGAAGGCACCATCGCCGGAGGCAGACGCTCCCCCAGGAAGGCCCGCAGCGCCGCGGCCTCCACGGCTCCTGACGCCTCCCCTGGCACCACGTAGGCCACGAGCCGCGGCTCGTCCGAAGCATCCTTCCGCGCCACAACCACGGCGACGTGGACGGCAGGGTGCTCCGCCAGCACCGCTTCCACCTCGCCGGGTTCGACACGGTGACCCCGCACCTTCACCTGCGTGTCCACGCGACCCAGGAACTCCAGCGAGCCTCCCGAGCGCCACCGCGCCTGGTCGCCCGTGCGGTAGAGCCGGGCGCCCGGCGCACGAGCAAAGGCGTCCGGCACGAAGCGCTCCGCTGTCAGGTCCGGCCGGCCCACGTAGCCGCGAGCCAGGCCCTCTCCACCGACGAAGAGTTCGCCCGGGACGCCCACTGGGACTGGCTGGCCCTGTGCGTCCAGGACGTAGGCCTGGGTGTTCGCGATGGGCCGACCAATGGGCGCGAAGGGGCCTTCGCCCAGGTCGCCTCCCAGCCAGGCCGTGGCATCGACCGTGGTCTCGGTCGGCCCGTACGCATTGATGACGGTCGTGGACGGCAGCCGCGCCCGGGCCTGGTGAACGAGCTCCACCGGCAGCGCCTCGCCCCCGGACACCAGCACCCTCAGGCCCGAGGCTCGCGCCACATCTTCATGCGCCAACAGGACGCGCAGCTGTGACGGAACCAACTGGAGCACCGTGACCCGCAGGCGCTCCAACGCGGCCAGCAGCACCTCGGTGTCGCTCTCGGCATCGGGCGGTGCGATGACCAGCCGAGCACCAGAGACCAGCGTGGCCAGCAGCTCGGGCACCGAGGCGTCGAAGCCAGCAGAGGCCTTCTGCAACACCCGGTCTCCCGTGCCCAGCTTCAACGCGGCGATGAACCACGCCGTGTGTCGCGCCAATGCGCGGTGGGAGACGAGCACGCCCTTGGGACGTCCCGTAGACCCCGAGGTGAAGAGGACGTAGGCGGCGTTGTCCGCCAACGCGCTCGAACTCCAAGGCTCGGCCGCGGCTGCCCCAAGGTCATCCTCGAGCAACACCACGGGCATCGAGGCCGCGGACATCACGTCCCGCAGCGCCCGCTGGGTGAGGAGCACCGCGGGCGCCGCGTCCTCCAGGATGCGCGCCAGTCGCTCACGGGGAGCCTCCGGCTCCAGCGGCACCCAGGCCCCACCGGCCTCCAGGATGGCGAGCAGCCCCACCACCAGCTCCGGCGAGCGGCGCGCGCAGAGGCCCACTCGGACCTCGGGGCCAACCCCCAGCCGCCGCAAGTGCGCCGCCAGCACGTGGCTGCGGGCCATCAACTCCTCGAAGGTGAGCTGCCCGCCCTCCCAGGCGAGCGCCACCGTCTCCGGCATGCGCGTCGCAAGGTTCGCCAACTGCACGTGCACGGGCGTATCGCGCGGATACTCCGCCGCGGTGTCGTTCCATTCGACCAGGAGCTGATGCCGCTCCTGAGGAGAGAGCAGCGGCAGCTCGGACAAGCGGCGGTCCGGGGAGGCCACGGCAGCCGCCAACAGCGTGAGCCAGTGCGCGGCCATGCCCTGGATGGTGGCCGTCTCGAAGAGGTCCGCGTTGTATTCGAAGACACCGGAGAAGCCTTCCGACAGGTCCTCCAACGCCAGCGTCAGGAAGAACTTCGCGGCGCCGATCTCCGTGTCCATCGCGCTCATCGACAGCCCGGGCACGAGCGCCTCCGGCACAGGCGTGTTCTGCAGGGAGAACATCACCTGGAACAGCGGCGAGTGACTGAGGGTGCGCTCCGGCTGGAGCTCTTCCACGAGCTGCTCGAAGGGAACGTCCTGATGCGCGTAGGCGCCCAGCGCCGCGTCCTTCACCTCGCGGAGCAGCGTGAGGAACGGCTTCTCCGCGGACGGACGTGCCCGCAGCGCCAGGGTGTTGACGAAGAAGCCGATGAGCCCCTCCGTCTCCGCCCGGTTGCGTCCGGCGACGGGCGTTCCCACCACCAGGTCGTCCTGCCCCGAGTACCGGGCCAACAAGGCTTGAAAGCCCGCCAGCAGCACCATGAACGGCGTCGCGCCATGCCGCTGCGCCAGCGCCTTCATGCCTGAGGACAGCGCCGGTGGGAGGCTCACCGGGAGGTTCGCGCCCCGGAAGGTCTGAACCGCGGGCAGCGGCCTGTCCGTGGGAATCGAGAGGACCTGCGGGGCTCCTTCGAGCTGCTGACGCCACCAGTCCAGTTGCCGCTGAAGCGCGCCACTCTCCAGCCAGGCGCGCTGCCACGAGGAGAAGTCACCGTATTGCACGTCCAGTTCGGGCAGCGGCGACGGCTGTCCTTCGCGGAAGGCACCGTAGAGGCCCGCGAGTTCCCGGACGATGACGCCCATGGACCACCCGTCCGAGACGATGTGGTGCATGTTCGCCAGGAGCACATGCTCCGCCTCGGAGCACTTCAGCAATCGCGTGCGAAGCAACGGTCCACTGGCGAGGTCGAATCCGCGGAGTGCCTCCTCACGCAGCAGTCGATGGACCTCCGCCTCGGCCGCGTCGGACGAGAGCGACGACAGGTCCACCACCGGCAGGGCGTTCACCGCCTGCTGGGAGACAATCTGCACGGGCGTCCCGCCCTCTGCGCGGAACGTCGTTCGAAGGACTTCATGACGGCGCACCAACTCACAGAGCGCGCGCTCCAGTGCATCCACCCGCAGAGCGCCCGAAAGTCGGATGGCCAAGGGGATGTTGTAGACGGGGCTCCCTGGTTCCAGTTGTTCGAGGAACCACAGTCGCTGCTGCGCGAATGACAGCGGCAGTGCTCCCAACCGTGGCGCTCGCTTCAAGGGCGGTGCGTGAAGGGCTGAAGCCCCCGCCTGCATTTCCTCCAGCCGGAGGGCCAGTTTCTCCACCGTCGGCGATTCGAAGACGTCTCTCAGGGGGAGTTCCACCTGGAAGAATTCGCGGACGCGCGACACCAACTGCGTGGCCAGCAGCGAGTGGCCGCCCAGCTCGAAGAAGTCTCCGTCGAGCCCGACGCGCTCGACATTGAGCACCTCGGTGAAGATGGACGCCAGCTTCTGTTCGGTCGCGGTCCGAGGCGCCTCGAAGTGCGCCGTCTTCGGACCTTGTGCATCCGGGGCTGGCAGTGCCTTGCGGTCTACCTTGCCGTTCGGCG